>CADBLV010000069.1 GCA_902795555.1 uncultured Eubacteriales bacterium
ATGTTCCGCACGGCCGTGAGCCGGGTTTCGCAATTCAGAAGCACCACTTCCCGGTTTCCGCTGCGGGTTTCATGCACCAGAAACAGATAATCCCGAATTCTGCCTTCCGTTCGATTCTTCGCCGCCGCCTCCCGGATCAGGGCTTTCGCATCCTCCTCGCTGAGGTTTTCCATCCGATCCATCATGATGCGGTCCACCTCGCCGTTTTCCGACAGAAGGCCGGAAAACCAGCTGGATTCAGACACCATATTCCGTACATGAAGAGAAGGATTAAAGAACGGCTGGGGCTGATCGGAATCCCTCTGATTTTCGGGGAAGGGGGACTCCTTGTCCGAAGGGATGGCCGGCATGGGGATGGCTTCCGTCTCGGCCAGCAAACGCAGAGTTGTGAACAGCTCGTTTCTGACATTGATCCAGTTGGCGACGTTTACAATCCCCACGACGAGGATCATCGCCACGGTCAGGGAGATGACCGCGATGCGAATAAACCGTTTTTGCAGCTGCTTGATCATTCTCTCTGTCCCTCCGCGGACTGTGCTTCCAGGGCATATCCCGTGCCGCGATGAGCTTTGATCTCCGTCTGTGATTTCAGCTCGGTCAGCTTTTTGCGCAGCTGGGAGATGTTGACCCACACCACGTTAATCTCCGCTTCGGAATCCCAGCCCCAGATCCGATCCATCAGCTGCTGCGCGGAGAACAGATGGTTGGGGTTTTCCATGAAGAGCTCCATCATCTGATAAAGCTTTCCAATCAGCCGGACGCTTTGGGCCCCGCAGGCCAGCTCACAACTGCTTTTGTCCAGCCGTAGATCCTCAAAGGAGATGATATCCGGCACAAAGGAATCCCGTCTGCGCAGCATCGCGCGGATCCGCGCCAGCAATTCACGCCCGTTGAAGGGTTTGGTCAGATAATCATCTGCCCCGGCGTCCAGCCCTGATACCCGATCCTCCACGGCATCCCTGGCTGTCAGAAGCAGGCAGGGCGTACGAACCCCACGGCTGCGAATTTCCCGCAGGGCCGCAATTCCGTCTTTTTCCGGCATCATCCAGTCCAGAATCATACCGTCATACGTCTCGGCGAGGGCATAATCAACGGCTTCAGTTCCGTTTTCCACCGCGTCTACCATATATCCCGACCTCTCCAGCAGCGTTTTCAGCGCTATGGACAGATCCCTGTCGTCTTCCGCAAGTAACAGCTTCATGTCTTTTCCCTCCTCTGCGAGCGACAGTTCATTGCTGTCTTCGTGTTCTCATCATCTACAAAGTCAAGCATCAGCGCAAGATTTTGTTCTGCCAACAGTTCATACTTCATATCATCCGACCTCAAACCGGAATTTACCTAACCAATTATACCTTGCATGCTTATGCCAATCGGGGCGTTCATCACGTTGGCTGCGTACTGATCATTCGGAATCTTCAGTGCTTTATCCATCGGGACAATCCTCCTGTGAAATGCCTGTATGCCTTATAATTCCTGCATTTCACGCCAGTATGATAGCATAATTCAGAAGGAAAAGGAAGGGGAACAAGAGCGTTGGGATTATCGTAACTGACTGTTGCATAGATGCTGAGATATGGTATACTGACAGAGAATAAGGAGAGACGAAGAACCGTCCCTATCGTCTAGTCCCTATCGTCTGCAAAGGAGACAGAAACGTGAGCGGGAAATCTATTTTCGATACGGAACGGCTGGTTCCGACATATTTCAAGATGGCGCTGCCGGTTGTCGCCGGCATGGTGATCACGCTGATTTACAACCTGGCAGACACCTATTTTATCGCCCAGACCGACGACGCCATGCTGGTGGCCGGGGTATCCCTTTGTGCGCCGCTTTTTACCATGCTGATGGCGATCGGAAATATTTACGGACAGGGCGGCAGTTCGCTGATCTCCCGGCTGCTGGGCGGGGAGGACCGGGACGGAGTGCGGAGGGTCAGCTCCTTCTGCTTCTGGCTGTCCATCGGAACCGGAGCGGTGATCACCGCAGTGATGCTTCTGGTTCGGAAACCCGTGCTGGAACTGCTGGGAGCCAGCGAGAACACCTTCCGCCACGCGGAATCCTATTATCTGGTGATCGTGGGCGGGGCGCCGATCGTGATTCTGTCCTTCATCCATACGAACCTGATGCGCAGCGAGGGGATGTCCACCCAGTCCATGATCTGTACGATATCGGGTTCTTTGCTGAACATCGCGCTGGATCCCCTGTTTATCAGCGGCTTTGGCTGGGGAGCCTGGGGCGCCGCGCTGGCTACGGTTCTCGGCTACGCGCTGACGGATCTCATGGCCCTGATTTTTGTGCTGAAAAAGAGCGCTGTTCTGTCCGTTGATCCCCGTACGTCCCGGGTCGATCGCGGCGAGTTCGGTCAGATTTTCAGCGTTGGACTGGCGGCGGCGCTAACCAATATCGCTTCCAGCGTATGCATCATTCTAATGAATCAGTACCTGCTGCCCTACGGCGATGAAAAGATCGCCGCAATGGGCATCGTGGTGAAAATCACAATGATCGTGATGCTGATTCTGGTCGGGTTTTCCTTTGGCGGTGTTCCGCTGTTCGGCTTCCTCTACGGTGCAAATGAAACAGAGAAGCTGAAAAAGCTTCTGCGCTTCTGTACGCTGTTTCTCTGCTCGCTGGCGCTGGCCATGTCCGCGGCGGTTTTCCTGACGGCAAACCCGCTGATGCGGGTGTTTATGGATGACGCGAAGATCGTGGCGGACGGAACGGTGATGCTCCGATGGCAGGTTGCCGGCATGGTGTTTTGCGCGATCGTGCTGCTTTACACCTGCCTGTTTCAGGCGAGCGGGAAGGCTCCGCAGGCGCTGGCTATGTCGCTCAGCCGGCAGGGAATTCTGTTTGCGGCAGTGTTCTTTTCGGCCACCGCTATCGCCGGGTATAACGGATTTCTGGCCACTCAGCTGATTTCGGACGCCCTCAGTGCCGCGCTGGCTTTGATCCTTTATCGGAGAGCATTTCGTTCTCAGCAATCGGCATAACGAATCTTCGCGAGATCATTTGCACTTCCGTCCTGCCTGAATGCGCAATTTCTGCTTTGCCGTCAGTCATTGATGCCTCAGATTTCATTGAAGAACCATTCGACCTGCCTGCCTGCAAGGCACTGCATTGAAAACCGTTCGCCATGCCTGCCTGCAAGGCACTGCATTGAAGACCATTCGCCATGCCTGCCTGCAACGCAATGGTTGAAGACCGTTTGCTATAAATGACTGCTGTATAGATTCTGAGGTATGGTATACTGACAGGGAATAACGGTGGAACAAAAGGGCCGTCCCCTGTGTTCCATTAGTTGCTGAGATATGGTATACTGAAAGAGAATAAGGGGAGACGAAAAGAACCGTCCCCATCGTCTACATCGTCTCCGAAAACAGAGGGGGAGAACCAACATGACTGAGATCGGCAATTCAAACCGGATTTCCCGGGCATATCTGGATTCCCTGCTGATTGAAACCAGATATATGGACGCGGAAATTCCTGACATCACGTATACCCTGTATGGGGTAAAAGCTGCGTCCCCGATCATGACGGCGGCGCTGTCGCATCTGGATCACTTTATGGCGCCTGGGTCTGCCGATGCGCTGGCCAGGGGAGCCGCGGAAGCCGGCGCGATTCTCTGGTACGGCATGGCGGATGAAACGGAAATCGAGCGCCTGGCCTCCTTCGGCGCGCCGATGGTTGAAATCATCAAACCTTACGCGGATCGGGATCTGATCCGGCGCAAAATGGAACATGCCGAACGGATCGGCCTTACGGCTGTCGGGATTGATATCGATCATCCCTTCGCGCAGGACGGTTCCCATGACGTGGTGGACGGGCAGGAAATGGCCCCGCTTCAAACCCGTGAACTGGCTGAACTGGTCAACGATACGGCTTTACCGGTGATCATCAAGGGCGTTCTGAGCCTTCGGGATGCGGAACGCTGCCTGGGCGCCGGTGCGAAGGGGCTGGTGCTGTCCCATCATAACAATCGGATTGAATACGCTGTGCCGCCGCTGGCGATCCTGCCGGAGATTGCCGCACTCACGAAGAAAAGTGTCCCGCTGTTTGTCGATTGTGAAATCAGAACGGGAATGGATGCCTTCAAGGCGCTGGCCCTCGGCGCGTCCGGCGTTTGCATCGGAAGGCCGCTGATGACCGCCATCAAACAGGATCCGCAAAACGGCGTACGGGACTATCTGCTGAACGCCAATGCCGAGCTGAAAAAGGCCATGGCTTATACGGGCTGTCCGTCCCTGAAACAGATCGACCCTTCCGTAATTCACAGGCCCGCGGCTTTCCTGAACAGAATGCCTTTCTGATCACGCAACTGACTGATCCAAACATGGAGGATATATCGAGATGATTTCTTTTGCGAGCGATTATGTGGCAGGCGCTCATCCGGAAGTGCTTCGGCGCCTGACGGAAACCAATCTGGAGGCTTTGCCGGGATACGGAGAAGATCCGTACTGCGCAGGCGCGAAACGAAAAATCAGGGAGGCTGTCGGTACGCCGGACGCGGAAGTATTCTTTCTGACCGGCGGCACCCAGACCAACGCGACCGTGATTTCCACGATGCTCTCGGACTATGAAGGCGTGATTGCCGCGAAAACCGGCCATATCAGCGTGCATGAAGCCGGCGCCGTTGAATATACAGGGCACGAGGTGCTTGAATTGCCGCAGAGAGACGGAAAGATCCAGTCGGATCTGCTGCGGGAATATCTCGACACGTACTACGGGGATGCCAGCCATGAGCATATGACGTTTCCGGGAATGGTTTATGTGTCTCATCCGACGGAATACGGTACGCTGTATTCGAAGAAGGAACTGACAGACATTTCCGAAATCTGCAGGGAATATCATCTGCGCCTGTTCCTGGACGGAGCACGGCTCGGATATGGGCTCATGAGCAGGACCACCGACCTGACCCTGCAGGACATTGCCTCCCTGTGCGATGTATTCTATATCGGAGGAACCAAGGTGGGAGCCCTGTGCGGAGAAGCGGTTGTCTTTATGCGGGGCTGCATGCCGAAACATTTTCTGACCTCCGTCAAAAAGCGCGGCGCGCTGCTTGCGAAGGGACGGCTGCTGGGGGTTCAGTTTGACGCGCTGTTTACAGACGACCTGTATTTTCGCATCAGCCGGCACGCCATCGATCTGGCGGAAAAGATGAAACAAATCTTTCGGGCCCACGGGATTCCGTTCTATATCGATTCACCGACAAACCAGCAGTTTGTCGTGCTGGAAAACGAAAGGATGCAAAAGCTTCAGGCGAAAATCGGCTTTGAATGCTGGGAGAAAAAGGACGAAGCTCATACGGTTGTCCGGTTCGCGACGAGCTGGTCCACCACGGAAAGCGATTTGGCCGCGCTGGACGAAGCGCTGAAAGAAAGCTGAGGGAAAAAGTGAGAGGGCTGCCTCTTCCGATCCTTTCGGATTCTTCGGAGGCAGCCCCCATTTTTTATCCTGCTTTGGGCTGAATATGCTGTTTATTTGATATAGTCAAGAGCGCTCTGGGCAGAGATTCTGCCGAAGATCACGAAATCTGCCACCGCGTTGCCGCCCAGCCGGTTGCCGCCGTGGACGCCTCCGGTAACCTCACCTGCGGCGAAGAGACCGGGGATGGCTTTTCCTTCGGTGTTGATCACCTGTGCTGACGCGTCGATCTTCACGCCGCCCATGGTATGATGGATACCGGGAGCAACTTTGATGGCGTAATACGGCGGGGTCGTCAGGTCGGCATTCATGCCGGTGGTGCGCTCGAAGAGGGGATCCCTCTGATTCTTCACAGCTTCGTTCCAGTCCGCCAGTGTTTTGGACAGTACAGCGGGATCAATGCCCAGCTGCTCTGCAAGGCCTTCAATGGTGTCGGCCTGAACGGTCAGCTCAGCTTTAACGTATTTTTCAATGGCCTTCAGATTATCCCTCAGATGCTGGTCGAAGATGATATAGGCATACTGTCCTTCCTGGGCAAGCTCCGCCGCGGATACCGCGTCGCGGGTCAGCAGTTCGTTGGTAAAACGCTCGCCCTGCTGGTTGACCAGGATCGCGCCGTCGCCGCGGACGGATTCGGTAATCAACATGGATGTGGACTGTTCCACGGTGGGATGCAGCTGAATCTGCTCGATGTCTACCAGCGCAGCGCCGATTTCCGAAGCCATCACGATGCCGTCGCCGGTTGCGCCGGGAGCATTGGTGGTGACCGTTCCGGCCAGATCGGGCCGATATCCGGCGATCATTTCCAGATTGGCGCCGAAACCGCCGCAGGCCAGGATGACGGCTTTGCAGTTGAAGAGATACTCCGTATCCGCGCCTTCCGCGGCCACGCCGCAGATGGCACCGTCCTGATTCACGATCAGCTTTGTGGCAGTCGTGTTCAGCATGACTTCCACACCCAGCTCAGCCAGCTTCGCGGAGAACTTGTCTACCAGGTAGTTTCCGACGCCGGATCCGTCCGCGGGAGCATGGATGCGGTTGACGGAGGCACCGCCGGAGAACGAAATCTTCGGCAGGTCGGCACCGATGGAATCCAGCCAGTCAATGGCATCGGAAGAGGCGTTTGCCAGCGTTGCGACCAGCGTGGGATCGTTGAGCGCATGGCCGCCCTTCATGGTATCCGCTGCGAACAGGGCCTTGGAATCCTCGATCCCCTGTTCCTTCTGATAATGCGTTTCCGCAGCATTCATGCCGCCGGTGGCCTTGACGGTGTTGCCGCCTACATAAGGCATCTTTTCAAGGAGAACGAAGTTGGCTCCGGCCTGCTGGGCCATGATGGCAGCCGTCATACCCGCGCCGCCTGCGCCGATGATGACGATATCTGTGTCAATGGTTTTGCTGGCCTTCGGTCCGACTTTATCCCCGGTATCTTTGCGGTTGGCATCCAGGACTGCGATATCCGCGCCTGCAGCTGTCAGGGCTTCGGTGACCGCTGTAATGATGGCGGTGCTGGTGATGGTGGCGCCGCTGACCGCGTCTACATTGGGCGTCTGTGCGTTTAAGATGGCATCGGCCATCATGCCGGCGGCCGTTCCGCCGAGCTCGGGTGTTTCGCCTGTGGCATCGATCACCAGGGTTCAACAGGCAAGGAAAATTTTGAACCCTTGACCCATTCCCGGGAAAATGTTATAATACAACTGCTACAAGCGTTTTAAACACCCCTTCAGGAAAGGAGTTGTTTTCTTGAGGCTGGCTTTCGGAATCATTTTTTCAGTGATCATCATCGCGATGGTTCTGTGCGCGAGGATCGCTAAGAATTCCGGAAAGCGAATGGGATTCGCTGCCGCCTGTTTGCTTGCGGCTTTAATTCTGCCGATGGCCGGGAACGGGATGATCATTGTTTCCGGAAACAGAACTCTTTCACTGATCGGTTGCTATATGTACTATCTCGGGCTGGATCTTTCGATCGGAGCCCTGCTTTACTATACCTATGTTTACTGCCGGATGACCAGACAGGCAAAATGGTTTCGGAACGCAGCCTGCGCACTCCTGATGGTGGACATGGTCCAGCTGCTGCTGAACCCTTTCCTGCATCATGCGTTTGAAATCACCGAAATCGAAGTTGACGGATTCCCGTATTATAAGATGATTCCTCACCTGGGGCAGCAGTTTCACCGGGTCGTCGATTATCTGATTCTTGCCGGCATTATGGTTATCTTTATCATCCGGCTGGTCCGGGCGCCGCGTTTACAGGCGGAGCGATACTGGGTGATTCTGGTCACACTGATTGTGGTGACCGCCTGGGAGACCGTCTATATTTTCTCCGGTTCCCCGGTCGACCGGTCCATGATCGGCTTCGGTGTATTCGGCCTGCTGAATTTTTACTTTTCTCTGTATTACCGTCCGATGCGGCTGCTGGATCGGATGCTCAGCGGCATGGTTTCCGGGCTGGAAAACCCTGTGTATTTCTTTGACGAGAGCAAGCACTGTATCTGGATGAACCGGGCGGGAGGACGATTCATCGGCCTGGAAGAGCATGAACTGGAAGAAGCCGAAATGCGCCTTAAAAAAGAATTCGGGGGCCTTCTTCCCGGCCTGGCCGAATGGAAGGATCATCTGACCATTGAACAGAACGGAGAAAAACGGTATATCGAACTGACGAAACAGCCCCTGATGAATTCCGGGCGGAAGATGGATGGCTTCTATTTCCATATCCATGACATGACAGAGGAGCGGCGCGCTGCTGAGCAGGAACTGTTCAATGCCCGGCATGATCAGCTGACAGGGCTGTTTAACCGGGATTATCTGTATGAGCGCACCAGAGAACTGCTGGCCGAAAACCCTGAAGAGGCTTATCTGATTATCACCGCGGAGATCACCGATCTGAAAGTGATTAACGACCTGTACGGGAATGCCTTCGGAGATCGGGCGCTGAAATTCGCAGCGGAATGGCTGCGCAGCAACGAAGATGTGAATAAAGGCGGTGTTTACGGTCGCCTGGGCGGCGACAGCTTCGGGGCATGCCTCCCGGAAAAGGATTTCCGGCTGGAAAGGATGGAATACGCGCTTTCCCATCTGACGGTCTTCGAGGGGGAAACAAAATACCGGATGCTGATCCATGCCGGTATATACCGGGTCGAGGACATGAGCACGGAGGCTTCCGTCATGTATGACCGTGCCGTGCTGGCACTGGAAGGCATCAAGGATGATTATCATTACCACACAGCCTGGTATGAACAATCCATGCGCTATCATGTCGTCACAAACCGGCGAATCTCCGAAGAGCTTACCGCGGCGATTGCGGACGGGCAGATTCAGCCATGGCTGCAGC
>CADBLV010000070.1 GCA_902795555.1 uncultured Eubacteriales bacterium
AGGATTCTCCGGTGCTGTCCGAGGGCAGGAGCGGGGCCCACAAGATTCAGGGCATCGGCGCAGGGTTTGTGCCGGACGTGCTGAACACGAAGGTGTATGACGAGGTGTTCAAAGCCTCCAACCAGGACGCCTTTGCCGCGGCGAAGCTGCTGGCCCGGAAGGAAGGGATTTCCGTGGGCATTTCTTCCGGAGCGGCGCTGCATGGGGCCATTACCCTGGCGAAGCGACCGGAGAACAGGGGCAAGGTGATCGTGGCGCTGCTGCCCGACAGCGGAGACCGTTATTATTCCACGCCGCTGTTTACGGAATGAATGGAGGCAGAAACCTGCGGAAGAATATCCGCCGGCTGTCTTCATCGGATATCATGCGCAGAAAACGCAGCCCGGACGCAGGCTGCGGAGTATGACAAGAATAAAAAGGAACCGGGATCGGAAGGATCCCGGTTCCTTTTTGACGGTGGATCATACTGATCTTCGATAAAAACGACCTGTCGTTTTTATAGCACCAAAGGTGCGTCGAAGATCGTATGAGACGGGATGACGCGCTTTGCGTGGCATCAGCGTGCAAAGCATGCGGTTTCACAAATAGGCTACGCCTATTTGTGAATCGGATCAGAACCATTCTTTGGGCAGATACGCGCGCTGATTTTCCAGCATATCGTCAAAGAGCTTTTTCCCGTCGGAAAGGGTGACGGCGGAGAGCTGGGGATCGTTCATGAAGGTTGAGAAGCCCAGCTTCCGGTCACGCCGGAGGGCGGCGGTCAGGGTGTTTTCCTGATTGTATACATGCCGCGCCACCAGGGGGAGAATGTTTGACGGCATCGGGCCGGCGAACAGGGGCTCTACCCGATCCCGGCCGAAGAGGGCATTGGTTTCCACCACCGCGCCCAGAGGCAGGTTCGGAATCTGGCCCCGGTTGGGGATATTGACATTGGAAACCAGATCGCCCAGGCCCAGAACAGCCTTCAGCAGGAGATGACCTTCTTCGCCGGAGGGCTTCAGCACCAGGGGTTCTTTGCCGCTGATCAGATCGTCTGAGCGGCGGAGCCGGTCATGGAGATCCTGCACGCGCCAGTACACGGTGGTGAGGCTGAATTTCCACGCTTTCACGGTTTCGGGATTCAGCGTGTACCAGGGAGCGGTGAATTCCGCCAGATGACGATCCCCCGCGGCAGCAATGGCGCCGTAGCGGCGGAAGAGGTCGAACTTCACCCGGTGGGCGCAGTTGAAATGGGAATTCATCCAGTTGTTATCTCCGCCTTCGTCATAGCCGGTTTCGTAATACTTATCCGCCAGCTTTGCATACAGGGGCATCAGATCCATCCCCTGATAGCTGGCGGTCGTAAGCCAGGTGAAATGATTGATGCCTGTGACGGTGGTATACAGATCCTGCCGTTTGACGCCGGGAATGCCCTCCTCGGTTTCCAGCATGGCACAGAGCAGCTTCTGCGTGCCGAAGACTTCATGACAGCAGCCGAAGGCTTTGATGTCCGGGAAGACTTCATAGAGGGTGCGCACGCACAGGGACATCGGATTGGTATAGTTGATGACCCAGGCCTGCGGCGCGTAATCCCGGATGGCTTCCGCGATGGTGACATACATGGGGATGGTCCTCATGGCGCGCATGAAGCCACCGGCTCCCACCGTGTCGCCCACGGGCTGCCAGATGCCGACCCGCTCCGGCAGATGGACATCGGAGCGCATTTCCTCAAAGGTGGCGGGCAGAATGGAAATGACGATGAAGTCTGCCCCGGTCAGCGCCTCGGAAAGGGAATCGCTGACTTCATAGCGCCATCGGGCCACAGCGTCGGGATGGGCGCTGATTTTGTCGCCGATGGTTTTGTTCCGCTCTGCCGCGGACCGGTCGATGTCATAGAGCCGGACTGTACCGCAGATGTCCGCATCCATGGCCAGATCCATCATGAAGCCCCAGGCCCAGCCGCGGGAGCCGCCGCCGATGTAGGCGACGGTCAGGTTTTTTGCTTTGGGATTGACTTGGTTTGACATGACTGCCATTTTTCGATTTCCTCCTCTGTGAACTGCAGGCTCGCGCCTGCTATTCTGTTCGGTTGATGATTTTGCTGTTGTTTTCGCATGCGCAGGACGCACAAACGGAAAAGCGGAATCCTGTTCGGATCAGAACCCGTGGCTGCCGCCGCCTCCGGAGAAGCCGCCCCCGCCGCCTCCGGAGAAGCCGCCGCCGCGGCCGCCTCCGCCATGGCCGCCGGAACCGGACGAAAGACTTACCTTATGCTGTTTGGTCATGATGGCCCTTCCCGCAGTCAGGGAAGCGGTGAATGCCGCAGCTGCTCCCGCCGTGACCGGCAGGGCTGCACGCACTTTCCCGGTCTTCGGTCGGTTTTCGTATCGCCGGCTGAGAAAGAAATACATCAGCATCAGCGAGAGGGTCAGGGCCAGGAGAATGTTGCTGATCAGCTTCATGGGCCGGGCAATCTGCTCGCCCTGCAGCAGCTTTTCAACCTGACTGAAAACCTCTTTCGCGCAGCCGGCGTAATCCCCGCGGGAGGCAAGCCGATAGACATTATCCACGATGGTGGCAGCGTCGGCGGAATTGACGGTTCGATAGATCTCCCCATCCGTCAGCAGGGTGAGCTCGCGGGCGGACATATCAATCACAAACAGCGCTCCGCTGGCATGACCCAGAGTTTTGAAATAGTAATTTTCCGCCTTGGTTCGGTGACTTCCGGAGGCATTGGTGGTCCAGAAGACGGGCGTTCCATAGGCGCAGATCGGGGCCATGACTTCGGCCAGGGCCGCCTCCTCCGCGTCGGTCAGGAGATTCGCGTCGTCCCGGATCAGGGGAACAATCGCGGAGGATGTTCCCGCCGGGGCTGACTCCGCCATCACCGGGAAAACCGGCAGGAGCATCAGGACAGCGAGCAGACAAATCCACTTTTTCATGCTTCATCCTCCTCCTGAAAGAACGGAACCGGACGGGACGCATATTCATTATGCGCCCGGATGATGATTACAAGCTCCCAGACGGCCGCCAGCAGCATCACCGCGGCGCTGGCATAATACAGCATATCCTCGTTCCGGCCCATCAGCTGGAAAAGAAGACCTGCCGCGCAGGCCACACAGGAAACAACCCGGGGCAGGATGGTGCCCTTGCCGCCCTTTTTCGCCTTGAAAGCCGAATAACCGA
>CADBLV010000071.1 GCA_902795555.1 uncultured Eubacteriales bacterium
CCGAGTCTGATACACCGCGCCCGGAACACCCTGCATACCCGGTGCTCCGACACGCCTGACCAAGTCTGACACACCCTGTGCGCCTGGCACACCCTGCGCACCGCGCTATACACAGAACCCCCGATCAAGGAGAACCCGCACATGCGCAAACTGAGATCCCTTTTTCTCCTTCTTTTTACTTCAATTGTTTTTGGCCTTCTTTTCCTGTGCTTTCCGGCCTCCGTTTCCGCAGAAACTGCCCGGGATCTGACATCCCGCTGTACCTTCAGCTATACCAAAGGATCCACGAAAAACACAGACGTACTATTCGACGGTCGATACGAAGGATTCTGGCAGGCAAAAAAATCCAAAAATAATTATCTGGAGGTCCGCCTTCCCGCGGGGGAGGTATGTTCCGGCGTCCAGATCAAATGGGCCGAAGTCAATCGGAAATGGTGTGTGGAGGTGGAACAGAACGGCGAATGGGTCGCCGTGGACGGATACAAAGACGATCTGCTGACCACCTGGACGCCCCTGGACGGGGTCACGGCCTTCCGGATCGCCTCCCACAGCAATTATCCGCATTTTCTGCGCATCCGGGAGCTGATCGTGCTCTCCGCCGGAGATCGCCCGGAAAGCATCCAGGTGTGGGAGCCCACGGTCGAAAAAGCGGATCTGATGCTGGTGATCGCCCATCCGGATGACGAATTCATCTTCTTCGGCGGCCTTATCCCCTATTACGGCGCCGAGCGGGGAAAGAACGTCCTCGTGGTTTATATTACGGAATGCGGTTCCCGCCGGTCGGAACTGCTGGACGGGCTGTGGCTCGCCGGTCAGCGAACCTATCCGCTCACCGGGATCTTCCACGACCGCTATACCATGCGCCTGGACGAGGCCTATCGCCGGATCGGAAAAAAGAAGGTTCAGAACTATCTGATCCGGCTCTTCCGGCAATACAGACCGGAGGTGGTGGTCACCCATGACATCCACGGGGAATACGGCCACGGGATGCACAAGCTCTGCGCGGATGTGGTCCTGAACGCCCTGGAGAAATCCGCGGATGAACACGCCGACAAAGACTCCTACCGGACCTACGGTCCCTGGGAGGTCAAAAAGTGTTATCTCCATCTGTATCCGGAAAATCAGATCGTCTTCGACTGGAACAGCCTGAAGCTGTCCGCGTTCGGCGGAAAATCCGCCTTTGACGTGGCGAATGACGCCTGGCATTGCCATCTTTCCCAGCAGAAAAGCAAGTATCGGGTGTATGTGAACGAAGAATACGATTCCCAGGTCTTCGGCCTTTATGCCACAACCGTCGGCCCGGATCTCCTTCACAATGACTTCTTTGAAAATATCCCCGACGCAACCCCCTCAAACCCTTCCGTGACAGGATCATAGGAGCGGACAGCCTGGAGGGTGACGGAGGTGTCCCGGAAGCAGATCAGCATATCAAATCCGCAGGGAGCATCCCCGACGGCAAAGCAGCGGAGCCGCAGAAGCCCCTTTTCCTCTGTCCACCCGGCGGAAATCAGCGCCGGAACCTCCGGCCAACCGGGGAAGGTGGTCTCGACCGTTTCCCCGAAGGAAAGGTTCAGTTCCGCTTCGCCCCGGGCGTTGGTCCAGGAAAGCCGGCGGCCCGAAAGGGAAAGCGTTCTCATGCCCAGAGGGTTCCCCTCCGCGAAGAAATAGGGGCCGGCCCGATCCACGGCCAGCGTAACGTCGTTCGGCAGCGACCCGACAGAAAGATTGAATACTTCCTCCTCCATGTCTTCCTTCCCGATATACGGATAGATTTCCTCAAAGAAGGCGTCATAGAGTCGCTGGACACCGTTGGGATCCAGGCGGGTGTCGGCAATTGTGCAGAAAAGCGTGTCCTTCTGCGGGCAGGCAAACACCATTTGGCCGCCCATCCCGTACATGGACCAGCCTGCCCTGGTCTGCCAGCACTGCCAGCCGTATCCGTATTTTTCTTCTTCCGCGCCGCGCATCAGGGTGCCGATCTGTTTTCTCGTCATCTCCCGGACATACCAGGCCGGCACCAGCCCCCGGCCGCCGTCCATCAGGCAGCGGGCCACCGTATGCAAATCCCGCAGGCTCATGCACAGCCCCGTGCCGCCCTGGCACTGGCCGGCAGGATCCCGCAGCCAGCTTCGGGGGTCCCGGCATCCCAGCGGCTGAAACA
>CADBLV010000072.1 GCA_902795555.1 uncultured Eubacteriales bacterium
CACCTCTACCCATAAGGGTTCCATCACCTCCGTGCAGGCGGTGTATGTGCCCGCCGACGACCTGACGGACCCTGCTCCGGCAACGACCTTTGCCCATCTGGATGCCACCACGGTGCTCAGCCGTGACATTGCCAGCCAGGGCATTTATCCCGCCGTGGATCCCCTGGATTCCACGAGCCGGATTCTGAACCCGGAGGTTCTCGGAGATGAGCATTACCGGATCGCCCGGGAAGTGCAGCGGATTCTGCAGCGCTATAAGGAGCTGATGGATATCATTGCCATCATGGGCATGGACGAGCTGGCGGAGGAGGACAAGCTGCTGGTGACCCGGGCCCGGAAGATCCAGCGGTTCCTGAGCCAGCCGCTGTTTGTCAGCGAGAAGTTCACCGGCATTCCCGGGGTGTATGTGCCCATCAGCGAAACCCTGCGCGGTTTCCGGGAAATCATGGAAGGCAAGCACGACGATCTGCCGGAGAGCGCCTTCCTCTATGTGGGCACTATTGACGAAGCGGTCGAGAAGGCCAGGAAAGGCGGCGCGGCGTGAATACCTTCCCTTTGATCATTTCCTCCCCGGACGGCGATCTGTTCCGGGGCGACGCGGAAATGCTGATTCTGCGGGGAACCGAGGGGGATCTGGCCGTGATGGCCGGGCATGTGCCCTTCGTGACGGCGGTTCAAAAGGGGCATTGCGTCCTGGTTTCCGCGGATGGGAAACGCCGGGAGGGCGAGATGGAAGCTGGGATGCTGACGGTGGCCCGGGATCAGGTGACCGTGCTGACCGCTGCGATTACATGGAATTCATAACGAAAAGGCGAACGGTGAACCGTTCGCTTTTTTCTGGAGCTTCGGGAAGACAGAGGAGGAGGCATATTTTGTTCGCGATCCGCGTAAGCGGGAGCGAGTAGCGCTGCATGTGATCCGTATTCCACAGCAAGCTGTGGACGGATCATCAACAAAATAGCCAACCGAACGGAATGGCAGACGTGAACCTGCAGTTCACAGAGGAGGAGAAGGAATCATGGATCAGCTGGAGCGGTTTCTGACTTTTGCGGAACAGTCGCCCACGGCCTTCCACGCGGCGGCGAATCTGGCGGAGGAGCTGGAGAAAAGCGGATTTATCCGCCTGAAGGAGACGGATCCCTGGTTTGTGGATGCCGGGGGCAGGTATTACGTTCTTCGAAACGACTCGGCCCTTATCGCCTTTGCCGTGCCGGAAACCGGGTTTGCCTCTTTCCGGATTGCCGCGGCCCATTCCGATTCCCCGGCTTTCAAGCTGAAGCAGCATTTTGAGGACGATTCCGGGGATTACCTGCGGCTGAACACGGAAAAATACGGCGGGATGATCATGTCCACCTGGCTGGATCGTCCCCTGTCCGTCGCCGGACGCCTGGCCATCCGGGACGGAGACACGGTGTCGACCAAGCTGGTGAACCTGGACCGGGACGCGGTGCTGATCCCCAATCTGCCGATTCATTTTAACCGGGAGGTTAATTCCGGCTTTTCCTTCGATCCGCAGGTCGACATGATGGCCCTCTACGGCGGAAAGGAAGCGAAGGGACAGCTGCTCCGGGAGATTGCGGAAGCAGCCGGCGTGGAAGAAAAGGAGATCCTGAGCCACGATCTGTTCCTCTACAGCCGCATGAACGCTACCGTCTGGGGCGCCGGGGATGCATATTTTTCCGTCGGCCGCATTGACGATCTGGAATGCGCCTGGGCAGCGGTGACCGCCCTGACGGAAAGCGCGGCCCGGGATGCTGTGTCGGTTTGTGCGGTGTTTGACAATGAGGAGGTGGGTTCCGGCTCCCGCCAGGGGGCGGACTCGAATTTCCTTTATGATACGTTAACCCGCCTGGGCTTTGCCCTCGGGGCCTCGGATGGGGAAATCCGGGCGGCCGTCGCCGGCGGCTTCATGATCTCCGCCGACAATGCCCACGCGGTGCATCCCAATCATCCGGAGAAGTTTGACAGACAGAACCGGGTTTATATGAACAAAGGGATCGTGATCAAGCATAACGCCAATCAGAAATATACCACCGACGCGGTTTCTTCCGCGAGGTTTGCCCTCCTGTGCGAACGGGCCGGCGTTCCGGTCCAGCATTTCCATAATCGCAGCGATCTCCCGGGCGGATCCACCCTGGGTAATCTTTCGAACACCCATGTTTCCATGGAAACCGTTGATATCGGCCTGGCTCAGCTGGCCATGCATTCCCTTTATGAAACGGCCGGCGCGGACGATCTGTCTTATCTCGTCGCCGCTCTGAAGGAATTCTGGAGCTGAATCGCCGCGGGCATTTTTGCCCGCCCTGCCCTCCCGGCGAATGATCATCAAAAAAGGAGATGCGTTTGTGGCCGCAAAGGGGGATTTTTCCCGGGGAAAAGTATCCCGGATCATCCTGAAGCTGGGTTTGCCGATGATGCTGGCCGAACTGGTGCATGTGCTTTACAACATTGTGGATCGCATGTATGTGGGCCGCATGGCGGAAAACGGTACCCTGGCCCTGACCGGTCTGGGGCTTTCCTTTCCGCTCGTAACGCTGATCGGCGCCTTCGCAAATCTTTACAGTACCGGCGGGGCCACCCTTGCGACCATTGCGAGAGGGGAGCAGCGCCACAGGAAGGCGGAGCGGATCATGGCCTCCTCCTTCACGATGCTGATGATCACCGGGGCCGTGCTGACGGTTGTGCTGTACCTGGCCGCGCCGACGGTGCTTCGATGGCTGGGAGGCGATGACGAAACCCTTCCCATGGCGCTGGCATATTTCCGAATCTATGTGCTGGGAACCATCCCGGTGCTGCTCAGCCTGGGGATGAATCCCTTCATTAATGCCCAGGGCTTTCCGCGGGTCGGCATGGTGACCGTTCTGATCGGGGCCGGGCTCAATATCGTCCTGGATCCCCTGCTGATCTATCATTTTGCCATGGGCATCCGCGGGGCGGCACTGGCCACGATTCTGTCCCAGTTCGTCAGTGCCGTATGGGTGCTTGTGTTTCTGTGCGGAAAAAAGGCGGTGCTTCGTCTCCGGGGATTCTGCCTGGATCGGGAGGAAATCGGACGGATTCTCTCCCTCGGCGTCACCGGTTTCACGTTCAAGGTTACCAACAGCCTCACGCAGGCCCTGGTCAATATGATGCTCAAAGCCTGGGGAGGCGTGCTGAGCACCCTCTATGTCGGCGCGATGAGCCTGATCAATTCTCTCAGAGAAATCATGTCTCTGCCGAACAACGGCATCGTGTCCGGCGGTCAGAGCGTCATGAGCTTTAACTACGGCTCCCGCCTGTGGGGGCGGGTTTCGGAGTGCATCCGGTTTATTTTTCTCAGCGGCCTGGGCATGAATCTGTTCATGTGGGCGCTGGTGATGCTGATTCCGGAGCCGCTGATCCGGGTTTTCACGGAGGACGAGGCATTGATCGCCCGGACCGTTGAATGCGCCCGCATCTACTTCGGCGCGTTCCCGTTCATGGCGTTGCAGCAGGCCGGCCAATCCACCTTCGTCGCGCTGAATTATCCGAAATATGCCCTGTTCTTTTCCATGTTGCGGAAAATGGTGCTCGTGGCGCCGCTGACCCTGCTCCTGCCTGGGATCGGGCTGGGGGTGCACGGCGTTTTCTGGGCCGAGCTGATCAGCCAGCTTCTCGGGGCAACTGCCTGCTTTGTCACCATGTGCCGGGTCATCTGGCAGCCGATGCGCAGACAGGCGGAAGAGGAGGTCAGATCAGCAGGGAGAGCAGCGGAATCGTGATCACGCTGAGCAGCGTGGACAGAAGCGCGCAGTTGGCGGCCAGCTCCTGCCCGTTTTTGTGAATCTCTGCCAGATTCAGGATAATGCTGGCGCAGGGGGTGGCGGAAAGAATCAGCACGCTGGCTTTGAATACCGGTTCCATCGGCAGGGGAAGCACCAGAAGATAGCTGAACAGCGGAAAAATGACCAGCTTCCCGAACACAGCCAGCCAGGTTGCCGGCTGCGACACCAGCTGCCGCAGGGACATCGTGGCCAGTCGGATGCCCAGAATGAACATACACAGCGGGGTCGTCATGCTGCCGAGGGTCGAAAACCCGCCCTGGGCCAGGGAGGGCAGCCAGTTTCGTGCGCCGGTCAGATACAGCACAATGCCGAGGGCCACGGAAAGCACCGTCGGATTGACAAAAGCGGCCCGCAGGGAGATATATTTCCGGTTTCCGGTCAGAACAAAAACGCCGACCGTCCAGGCCAGGATGTTCATGGTTGCACAGAAAATACAGGAATAGGCAGCGGCTTCCGGCGCCTGGGGAAAGGCGGCGCGCACAATGGGCAGGCCGAAGAAGCCCACATTGCCCATCATGGAGGCAATCGCCGCGATCCGGCTGGAAAAATCTTCCCGTCGTTTTCCCAGAAGCAGGAAGAGCAGCGCCAGGAAAATGATCTGGATGCCCATGGTGACGCCGAAAAACGCCAGCATCTGCAGGCTCAGGGATTCAGATGGCTCCAGTGAAACCAGCGCGTTCAGAAACATGCCGGGGGCGCAGATATATAAAAGGATCGCGCTGGTGCTGCCCATATGATCCGGGCGAACCTTCCCGCTCCGGCAGATGAGCCATCCCGGCAGGAGATAGAAAAGGGTCAGCAAAACGTTGCTGAATGTGACGGAAAAAGCGTTCAATGTTCAGTCCTCCCCTGACGGCGGTCGGAAACCTCCGGCTTTCCGTCCCGGTCTGATTCGTCTGTCAGCACCTGATCCGCCCGGACGTCGAGGGGGTCCACAGGCAGATCGTCGAGCAGAAAAAGACGCATACACAGAATTACCCTGACGGCGGAATGATTTTCCCTCTTGGCCAGAAAACGGTCATAGTATCCGGCGCCATGCCCCAGTCTCCGACCGTCCGGGGTTGCGGCCACGCAGGGCAGGAGCACCAGATCGGGCCTTTCCGGCTTCGCGTCCGGCGGTGGCTCCAGGATGTTCATCCGGCCCGGAATCAGCTCCCGCAGGGCTTGGACACGGCAGGCTTCCATTCGTTCCGCGTCCGGACAGCGGGGAAGGAGCAGCGTTTTCCCGTCCGCCAGAATCCGCTCCAGCAGCGGCCGGGTGTCCGGTTCCCCGGGCATTCCCACAAAAGCCATCACGCTTCGGGCTTTTGAATACGCCGCAAGATCTGACATCTTTTCTGCGAACACCGCGCCGGCCTGAAGGCGTTCTTCTTCCGTCAGCGTCCGGGCCCTGGCCCGCATGGCCGCGCGCAGTCGCGCCTTCTCGGCCTGAAGGGCGCTGCGCTCTGCCGTCGCGTCTTCCGGGGCCTGATAGATGCCGGATTCAGCCACGCCTCTCCTCTGTGAGCGACAGTTCCTCCGCAAGCTCAGTCGGCGCAGAGAGTCTTGCTGACGCTGAGACTCTCTGCTTGCTTCGCTTGACTCACTCGCTTCGCTTTC
>CADBLV010000073.1 GCA_902795555.1 uncultured Eubacteriales bacterium
AAGCACAACCATTTCGCGGATGTCTTCAAGGCGGCCGACGCGGAAATGTATAAGAACAAAACAGCCATGAAAGCCGGCCGGTAAACCATCCGCTGTCTCAGCTTTTCATCCGGAATTCCGGTTAAATGGAAACTCGAAACAAAAAGGGATATTTGTTCAATCCTGGGGTTTATCAAGCCTGTCTGCATCTATCAGAAAAAAATCATAACGCCGCGTATGCGCCGGCGGTTATTTCACATACCGGTGCGAAGGTCTGGGCGTCCGGAGTCCCCGCCTGCGCCTCCTCCTCCGGATTCGGAGAATCACGAAGACCACAATCCCCAGCACGATCACCGGTGAGAACATGAACAGCGCAAATTCAAGATCGAAGGGCGGGAAGGGATTGGGATCGGCATAGGTTTCCTGAACGATCTGCTCCAGGGTTTTGGGCACGTTTTCCCGCTGGGCGATGCTGCGGGCGGCGGTGAGGGTATAGGTGACCGGCTCCCCGATCTCCGGGAAATACATCATCGTCCCGATCACTTCCCCCGCGGTCACCGGGGCCGCGAAATCCCGGGAATACTGAATCAGCATCACGTCCGTCAGCCGTTCCGCCATGCGGCGGATTTCCGTCTTGGTCGCCACGATGCGGGTGGCGGACGCCTCCGGCGTCGCGGCCTGGCAGATCAGCTGAAGCTTGCCCCGGGCCGGGTCGGAGGTGGAGTAATTGCTGGTTTCGATGGTGATGGGATTCATTTCATACAGCTCGATCGGCGACACGCTCATATACTGGCTGAATCCGTAATTCATCATCTTGATGGTGTCCGCCCATCGGGCCCGGTTTCCCGTAAACAGCACGACGGAAATCAGCTCCACGCCTTCCCGCTCGGCTGCGCCCACAAAGCAGTATCCGGAATGGGAATGGGAGCCGGTTTTCACGCCGATGGCGTCGGGATAATAATACTTGTTCGGTTTTTCCTCCGTGCCGGTCAGCATGTATTCCGAGCGGGTCGTGATCGTCCGGGCCCGCTGTTTGTTCGTCCTGGGAATGGCATAGGTCACGGCCCGGGCGATCTCCCGGAAGGTTTCGTTCTGCATGGCCTTCCGGGTGATGATGGCCAGATCCCGGGCGGTGGTATAATGGTTGTCGTCGTGATATCCGTGGGCGTTCATGAAATGGGTGCTTGTGCATCCGTAGGCGGCGGCGGTTTCGTTCATCAGATTCACAAATCGGTCCACCGATCCGGAAACCGTTTCGGCGATCACGTTCGCGCCGTCGTTGCCGGAGAGCATCATCGTGCCGTACAGCACGTCGATAAACCGGATTTCCTCGTCCACCTGCAGATGCATGGTCGAGGAGTCGGCGGGGATGTTCAGCGCCGATTCCGTCACGGTGACCTTCTGCTCCAGGTCGTCCACCATCAGAATCCCCAGCAGCACGGTCAGGATTTTCGTGGTCGACGCCGGATATCGGATCTCATCCGGGTCTTTCTCAAAGATGACCTCCCCCTTGTCCTGCGTCATGAGGATGGCGGACAGGCCGTAGAGCTGTTCCGGCAGGAGATCCTCCGGATGGTCCGCGTCATAGGGGGCGGCGTCGGGCTGCAGGGTGGGCTCGGGAATTTTCTCCGTGGTGCTCTCCGCGCCGGCGGTGAGGCGAAGGCCCGTCATCAGAAGCAGCACCGCGCAGATCGCGCACAGCACCCGTCTCATCCGCCCTTCGCCTCCTTTCGCGTCCTTCCGGGAGCTTCCCGGATTCCTTCTTTTTATCATACCATATTTCGCCGGATTTTGGAAGAATCATCAAAATTGGGGTTTGCATGCCCGCCCGCTTTGTGATACCATATATATAGAAATTTCGAATAAACCGACGGAGGGAGCAGCCATGTCAAAAGAGCTGATTACAAGCGGAAAAGCGATTCTCGGAATTGAATTCGGATCGACCCGGATCAAGAGCGTCCTGATCGGCGAGAAGCACGAAATTCTCGCCTCAGGCAGTCACGAATGGGAAAACGAGCTGGCAGACGGCATCTGGACTTACAGTGAGGAAGCCATCACGCGGGGGCTGCAAAGCTCCTATGCCGATCTGAAGCGGGATGTGCGGGAGCGCTACGGCGTCACGCTGACAGCCCTGGGCGGCCTGGGCGTCAGCGCGATGATGCATGGCTATCTGCCCTTCGACGCGGAGATGAAGCTGCTCGTTCCCTTCCGGACCTGGCGCAACACGATCACAGGCGAGGCCGCGGAGAAGCTGACGGCGCTGTTCAATTTCAACATGCCCCAGCGGTGGAGCCTGAGCCATCTGTATCAGGCGATCCTGAACAACGAGCCCCATGTGCCGGACATCCGATTCCTGACGACTCTGGCCGGATGGATTCACTTCCGCCTGACGGGGCAGAAGGTGCTGGGCGTAGGCGATGCCAGCGGCATCATGCCCATCGACAGCGAAACCATGGACTATGACAGCAAAATGATCGAAGCCTTCGATGCCCTGATTGCGGACAGGGGCTATCCCTGGAAGCTGCGCGACATTCTGCCGAAGGTGCTCTGCGCCGGGGAGAACGCGGGAGCCCTGACGAAGGAAGGCGCCCGATATCTGGATCCCGAAGGCGATCTGCAGCCCGGCTGCCCGGTGTGCCCGCCGGAAGGCGACGCGGGGACGGGCATGACCGCCACGAACAGCGTCCGCGTGCGCACGGGGAACGTCAGCGCCGGGACTTCGATTTTCAGCATGATCGTGCTGGAGAAGCCGCTTTCCAAAGTGCATCCGGAAATCGACATCGTCACAACGCCGACGGGAAAGCCGGTGGGCATGGTGCACTGCAATTCCTGCACCAGCGATATCAACGCCTGGGTTGGACTTTTCCGGGAGTTCGCAAAGCTGATGGGCTTTGACGCCCCCGCCGGGGAAACCTTTAA
>CADBLV010000074.1 GCA_902795555.1 uncultured Eubacteriales bacterium
CAGGCTGAAATGCAGAAGATTCGCGGCAACGATATTTCCGTTATCTTCCAGGAACCGATGACCAGCCTGAACCCGGTTTTCACCGTGGAAAAGCAGGTCAGCGAGCCCTTCATCATCCACCAGGGCATGAACAAGAAGGAAGCCGCCGAAAAGGTGGTGGAAATGCTCAAGGACGTGAAGATCCCCAACCCGGAGACGGTGGCCAAGCAGTATCCGCACCAGCTTTCCGGCGGCATGCGGCAGCGCGTCATGATCGCCATGGCGCTGGCCTGCCAGCCCAAGCTCCTGATCGCCGACGAGCCCACCACCGCGCTGGACGTGACGATCCAGGCCCAGATCCTGAAGCTGATGAACGAGCTGAAGGAAGAGCACGGCACCTCCATCCTGTTCATCACGCATGACCTCGGCGTCATCGCGCAGATGGCGGATGACGTGGCCGTCATGTACTGCGGCCAGGTCGTCGAGATGGCGCCGGCCCACACGATCTTCACCAGCTCCAAGTTCTCCCATCCGTACACCGAGGGCCTGATGGTCTCCATCCCCCGGCTGGATACGCCCACCAACACCCGGCTGGACGCCATCCCCGGCGCCGTGCCGCATCCGCTGGATCTGCCGAAGGGATGCAAATTCGCTCCCCGGTGCAAGTACTGCCAGGCGCGATGCCTGGAAGAGGAGCCGGAACTGACGGAGGTTGTGCCCGGGCAGCAGGTACGCTGCTTCTACCCCGAAAAGGAGGAACGTCATGCAAAGCTCAGCAAGTGAACGGAAGCCCCTTCTGCGGGTCAGCAATCTGAAACAGTATTTCCCGCTCAAGAAAAAGGGCCTGTATGTCAAGGCTAACGACGGCATCACCCTGGATATTTACGAAGGGGAAACCCTGGGCCTGGTCGGCGAAAGCGGATGCGGAAAATCCACATTCGGGCGGACGCTGCTGCAGCTGTACCGGCAGACGGACGGGCGAAGCATGTATTACGGCCGGACGCTGGACGACATCGCGCCGAAATACGTCGGAGACACCTTCCGGAACCTGGACCGGCTGAAAAAGGAACTGAAGGTTTACGAACAGCGGCGGGACGCGATTCAGAAGGAATATGACGCCCTGGCGGACGGGAAGGAAAAATATGCCAAGGCCAATGAGCTGGAAGCGGCGAAGCGGAAGACGCACAACGCCTTCCTGGACATGGCCAACCTGGTGGGCGGGTTCATGACGCTGGAGGACGTGAAACCGGTGTCGGAGATGTACGGGCGGCTGTATCAGGTCTCCCGGAGGCAGCATGAGGCCGAGGAGAAGGCGGATGATCTGCGGCTGGATCTGGCGGACGCCGAATATGCCCTCAAAAAAGCGAAGGACGCGGGGAAAAACGCGTCCGGCGCGGAAGCGAAGGTGCAGCGACTGAAGGAACGGCTGGCGGAGGACGAGAAAACGATCGAGGGCATCCGAAGCGAGCTCAGCGACATCCGGGCCGGCATTGCCCGGGAGGCCGAAAAATACAAAGACAACGAGGCATTTCAGGAGGCGGAACAGTATCGGGACACCGGGGTGGATCTGGCCCGGCTGACCTACAACGAGATCCGGGAGCTGCGGGCGGACCTGCAGATGATCTTCCAGGATCCCTATTCCTCCCTGAACCCCCGGATGACCGTGGGACAGATTATCTCCGAGGGGATGATTGCCCATAAGTATTTCAAAAAGAACGATGAACGGCTGCAGGAGGAGATTCTGAAGGTGATGAACGACGCCGGACTCGCGTCTTACTTCGTTCACCGCTTTCCGCATCAGTTTTCCGGCGGGCAGCGGCAGCGGATCGGAATCGCGCGATCTCTGGCCGTGCGGCCGAAGTTTGTGGTCTGCGATGAGGCGGTGTCCGCCCTGGATGTCTCCATCCAGAGCCAGATTATTAACCTGCTGCAGGATCTGAAGGAGCAGCAGCATCTGACCTATCTGTTCATCACTCACGACCTGTCTGTGGTGAAATACATTTCCGACCGGATCGGCGTGATGTATCTGGGGAATATTGTGGAGCTGGCCGAAAGCCAGGAGCTGTTCAGCCATCCCCGGCATCCCTACACGGAAGCGCTGATGAACGCGATTCCGACGACGGACATCGATTCCGATCGGAAGATCGAAGTGCTGGAAGGGGACATCCCCAGCCCGGTGAATCCGCCGAAGGGATGCAAATTCCATACACGCTGCAAATACTGCACGGAGATCTGCGAACACATGGATCCGCCGCTGGTCGAATGCTCTCCGAACCATTTCGTCGCCTGCCATCATATGCTGGGCGACCGGACAGGGGAAGGTGCCGGCGGGAGTCAGAAGGTGGATCTTGTGAAGCCCTGAAAGAGCGGCGGAGAAAGGCAGAACGGGTGAAATGCGGAAGGAGCGGCAGGGATGCTTTTTCAACGGAAATATGAGCGGATGAAGGCCTTCGAGCGGAAACAGCTGGGGGATGCGCCCAGAGCGCTGGAGGAGGACGACCTGGCCAGCAAGCTGGAAAAGAATGATACCCTGGCGCTGATCCTGTCCGCGCTGATTACGATCGTGCCGGCGGCACTGTTGTTTCTGGGGGCTATTGCTGCCATCGGATATTTCTTTATCGTGCGGTGAGATATAAATAGAACGGCAGACGCAAAACAGGAGGAAGAAACACATGAGCGGTTTTGATGAGCAATACTGTCTGGATACCTTTCAGAAGCTGCTGGGGGCAGATTCCACGACGGGACAGTTCCGGGAGGTTCAGGAGCTGACGATCCGGGAGATTGAGGCGCTGGGATATACGGCGACGGTGACCCATAAGGGCGGCGTCATCGCGGATCTCGGCGGGGAAGGGAATCCGCTGGTGATTTCCGCGCATCTGGACGACATCGGGCTGATGGTCCGGCGGATCAACGCCGACGGCACGCTGAATGTGTGCCCGGTGGGCGGGCTGTATCCGCTGTACTGCATGACGGAAAACGTACGCGTATATACGGGAGACGGACAGGTGTATACCGGAACCGTCTGCCGGACGCCGAACTCCGTGCACGTGACGGAAGAGGAGCTGCGGTGCGAACTGGGGGACTTCCGGAAGAATGTGTGCGTCGTGCTGGATATGCCGGTGAAAACCGCGGAGGATACCCGGAAGCTGGGGATCGAAACGGGGGATTATATCGCCCTGGAACCCCGGTACACCCTTTCCGGGGGATATATCAAGAGCCGGTTTGTGGATGACAAAGCCTGCGCGGCGGTGCTGCTGAACGTGATGAAAACTCTGAAAGAGGAGAAGATTCCGCTGAAGCGGAAGGTGTACGCCTACTTCGCCTGCTACGAGGAGATCGGCCACGGCACCGCCTGGCTGCCGGAGGGCGTGAAGGACGTGCTGTGTCTGGATATCGCGCCGACGGGGCCGGACCAGAACTCGGAGGAACACCTGGTGTCCATTTTCGCGAAGGACAGCCGGTTCCCCTACCACCGGGAGATGACCGCGGAGCTGCGGGAGACAGCCCGGAAGAACGGCATTGCCTATGTGATGGACGTGTTTACGCCCCATTACGGCACCGACGGAGACGGATCGGTGCTGGCCGGATATGATATCCGGCATGCCGCCATCGGTCCCGGCACGGCCAACAGCCACGGATATGAGCGGACCCATGTGGACGGGCTGAAGAACACCTGCGAGCTGACGCTGGCCTATATCCGGTGAACCGGGGCGAAAGAACGCGGTGATTCGGGACGAAAAGCCGATGAGCCGGAACGAAAAACCAGTGAGCCGGAATGAAAAAACGCTGTTGTCAGGCGGCAAAAAAAACGGTATAATAAGGCAAACTGATCGACACCGATGATCGAGAGATCACGGCAGGGACGAACCGGGAGGGATCGACATGATTGATGAAGTGCTGAACACCGCGAAGGAAAAAATGAAGAAAACCTGCGCCGTTTATGAGCGGGATATGCAGGGACTGCGGGCCGGCCGGGCCAATCCCCAGCTGCTGGACCGGATCACGGTGGACTATTACGGGACGCCGACGCCGCTGAACCAGATCGGCAACGTCTCCGCTCCGGAACCGCGGATGCTGATTATCGCCCCCTGGGAGGCGAAGATGATTCCCCAGGTGGAGAAGGCCATCCAGAAGAGCGATCTGGGGCTGAATCCCTCCAACGACGGGAAGATTATCCGCCTGGTGTTTCCGGAACTGAACGAGGAGCGCCGGAAGGAACTGACCAAGGTAGCCAGCAAAGGCGCCGAGGAAGCGAAGGTGGCCGTGCGGGCGATTCGCCGGGACGCCATGGAACAGCTGAAAAAGATGAAGAAAAACAGCGAGATCACCGAAGACGACCAGCGGGACGCCGAGGAAAAGCTGCAGAAGATCACCGACAACGGCATCAAGGACGTGGAAGCCGTGTATGCCCGGAAGGAAAAGGAGATCATGGAAGTTTGACAGCGCGCAGGACGCGCAGCGCAAAACCCGCCTGACGGCGGGTTTTGGCGCATGTATCGATGAAACGGGCGAAACGACGCGGCGGGAGCTTCACGGCGGGATCTTCGCGACGAAATGACAGAGCCGGTCGAGCGGAAAGCGCGACAGAAAACAGAAGAAAGAGAAGAACATCATGACAGAGACAGGGAAGCTGCCCCGGCATGTGGCGATCATCATGGACGGCAACGGCCGATGGGCAAAGAAGCATAAGCTGAGCGTTTCCCGGGGACACCGGCAGGGCACGGAAACCCTGCGGGAGATTATCCGGCATACAGATGATCTGGGCATCGGGGCGCTGAGCCTGTATGCCTTTTCCACGGAGAACTGGAGTCGCTCGGCGGAGGAAGTCGGGGCGCTGATGCAGCTGATTCTGGATTTCTTCGCTTCGGAGATTGACGAACTGGATGAGCGGAACGTGCGCATTCTGATTCTGGGGGACAAGAGCCGGCTGCCGGACAGACAGCGGGAAACGCTGATTGAGGCGGAAAGGCGGACGGGGAAGAACACGGGCCTCAGGCTGAACATCGCGATCAATTACGGCGCGCGGGCGGAGATGGTGAAGGCGGTTCGGGAAATCGCCGGGCTGATTCGCAGGGGCGAACTGGACGAGGACGGGATCACGGAGGATGTGATTGCGTCGCATCTGTATACCGCGGGGCAGCCGGAGGTGGATCTGCTGATCCGCACCAGCGGAGAAATGCGGCTGAGCAATTTCCTGCTGTATCAGTGCGCCTATGCGGAATTTGTGTTTCCCGAGACGCTATGGCCGGATTTCACCGTTGCGGATTACGACCGGGCCCTCGAGGAGTTCGCCCGTCGGCAACGACGGTTCGGCGGACGGTAAAACCATTCGGGGGAGCGGGATGAAGACGCTTTAACCGACAGAAAGGAGACTCCATGAAACAAAGAGTGATCACCGGGGTGGCACTGATCCTTTTTCTGGCCACGCTGCTGTGGCTTCCGAACTGGTGTATGGCGCTGGCAACGCTGATCTGCATCGGGTTTGCCATCTGGGAGGAATACCACGCGCTGACGCTGGCGGGGCACCGGGTGGTCAGCTGGCCGGCCTGGGCCGTGTGGGTTTGTTCCGTTCCGCTGACGCATTTTTTCGGCGTGAAGGTGATCATTCCCCTGCTGGCCGGCGCTTTGCTGGCCATGGTGATTCAGATTCTGTTCCGGGAGGAACCGGAACTGACGGACCTGAGCATGAGCGCCCTGCCGCTGTTTACGGTGGCGCTGCCGGGGCTGAGCCTGGTGGCCCTGTCCATGGTGGATCAGAAGGCTGTGGAAGTGGTACTGCTGTGCCTGACCTTCAGCGTGCCGCTGATGGGGGATATTTTCGCGCTGTTTATCGGCAGCGCTGTCGGCGGGCCGAAGTTCTGTCCGGCGGTGAGTCCGAAGAAGACGATTTCCGGCAGCCTGGGCGGCCTGGCGGGCAGCCTGCTGGCGGCGATGGCGGTTTACGGGATTTCGTTGATCACCTGCAACACGGCGACGCTGGCAAAGCTGCCTGCCTGGTGGGAATACCTGCTGCTGGGGCTTTTCGGCGGAGCGATCGGCCAGATGGGCGACCTGTTTGCCTCCCTGGTGAAGCGGCACAGCGGCATCAAGGATTTCTCCAATCTGTTTCCGGGACACGGCGGCATGCTGGACCGTCTGGACAGCGTGCTTTTTATGGCTGTGCTGATGTACTGCTACCGGCTGTTTGTGGTATAAGACGATGATCAAAAACGACAGGCCATTCTGATCGGTGATCAGATGAAGGCGGGGGCGGCAGCGAAAGCGCAATGTCCCTGATGCAGACGCAATGAGGACAAAGAAAGTTTGAAAGGTTCGTTTCATGACTCATCGGTCATTGGGCGATTGAGGGCATCATGATGAAAACCATATCCATTCTCGGATCCACGGGATCCATCGGGAAGCAGGCGCTGGATCTGTGCCGGCGGCATCCGGATCGATACCGGGTGGCGGCGCTGACCGCCCGAAGCAGCAAAGAGACGCTGTTTGAACAGGTGCGGGAATTCCGGCCGGAGCTGGCGGGACTGACGGAGGGAATCCTTCCCTCGGAGATTCCGGCGGATCTGTCCTTCTGCCGCTTTGTGAGCGGCCCGGAAGCCCTGCATGCCGCGGCGGCGGAGACGAAGGCGGACATGGTGCTTGTGAGCATTGTGGGGATCGCCGGGCTTTCCGGCGTCATGGATGCGCTGGAGGCCGGGCGGCAGGTGCTGTTGGCAAATAAGGAAGCCCTGGTGACAGGGGGACATCTGGTGACTGATCTGGCCCGGAAGACGGGCAAACCCCTGCTGCCCGTGGACAGCGAGCACAGCGCGATTTTTCAATGCCTGCAGGCGGCGGGACCGAACCCGGCGGAGCGGATTCTGCTGACGGCTTCGGGCGGGCCCTTCAGGACCTGGCCGGCGGAGAAAATCCGTCAGGCCACACCGGAGCAGGCGCTGAAGCATCCCAACTGGAACATGGGCGCCAAGATTACCGTGGATTCCGCCAGCATGTTTAACAAAGGACTGGAGATTATGGAAGCCCGATGGCTGTTCGACATGCCGGAGGACAGGATTCAGGTGCTGATTCATCCGGAGAGCATCGTCCATTCCGGCATCGTGTTCCGGGACGGGGCCGTGCTGGCCCAGCTGGGGGCGCCGGACATGCGGGTGCCGATCGGATATGCGATGAGCTATCCGGAGCGGATGGAAACCGGGGTTTCGTCGCCGGACTTCTTTGCTCTGGGCAAGCTGACCTTTGAGGAACCGGACGGGGAAAAGTTCCCGGCACTGGGGCTGGCCCGGGCCTGCCTGCGGGCGGGCGGAGCGGCCTGCACCGTGTTCAACGGGGCCAACGAGGCGGCGGTGGCGGCCTTCCTGCGAAAGGAAATTCCCTTTGGGGACATCGCCCGGAGGGTGGAACGCGCCCTGGAGAAACTGGACGGCCTGAAAGCGGACAGCCTGGAGGACATCTGGGAGGCGGACCGCCTGGCCCGACAGGTCGGATAACGGATACGGAGAGCACAGCCCGGCGGACATCCAGGAGGCGGATCGCCTGGCCCGACAGGTCGGATAACGGATACGGAGAGTACA
>CADBLV010000075.1 GCA_902795555.1 uncultured Eubacteriales bacterium
TCCGCCTTGTCGATGAACTGCTGGCGGATGATGTTTGTGAGGGCGATATTCGTCCCGATGATGGAGGCCGCGCACAGGACGGCCGTGATGATAAAAATCATGATGAACGTTTTCGTTTTCAGAGATACCTTCATTTTTACCGGTTCCTTCCGTTCATTCAAACTGCTCATCATCCGATTCCTCCGGTCGTTTCTTGATTCCGGGCTCAGACACAACAGGTTTTTCCTACCGAACCAATATACCATAGAAACCCGCCTGTCCGCAAGACTTCCGCGCATTGTTCCTCCGCTTTTCAGGCGGCCGGGGACGGGCATGACGGTGATTTTTACATACGCGGCAGGCTCCATGTGCTTCCCTCGTCGGGCTCCCTGCGCTTCCGTCATCGGGTTCTTGACTGATGCGGACGGGTCCGATATAATCTGAGGCGGATGTTTTGGTTCTGGAAGGAGCGGACGAGGTTATGAAGCTGGGAGTTGTCGGTTTGCCGAATGTGGGAAAGAGTACCCTGTTTAACGCGATCACGAAGGCGGGGGCCCAGGCGGAAAATTATCCTTTCTGCACGATTGAGCCCAACACGGGCGTGGTGATGGTGCCGGACGGAAGGCTGGACGTGCTGGCCGGGATGTATCATCCGAAGAAGGTGACTCCCACGACCATCGAATTTGTGGACATCGCCGGGCTGGTGAAAGGCGCCAGCCGGGGAGAAGGCCTGGGGAACAAGTTTCTCTCCCATATCCGGGAGGTTGACGCGATTGTGCATGTCGTCCGGTGCTTCGAGGATGAAAACATCATCCATGTGGACGGATCGGTGGATCCGGCGAGGGACATCGAGACGATCAACCTGGAGCTGATCTTCTCCGACATGGAGACCGTGACGCGGCGGAAGGACAAGGCCGTTCGCAATTTCCGGGGAGGCGACAAAAAGAGCGCCCTGGAGGCGGATCTGGCGGAGCGGATGTACAGCCATCTGGAATCCGGCCGTCCCGCCCGGACCTTCGAAATGACGGACGAGGAAAAGGAAATCGCGGCGGGATGGTTCCTGCTGACGACCAAGCCCGTGATCTACGCGGCGAACATCGCAGAGGACGATCTGGGCAAGAGCGTCGAGGAAATCCCCTTCGCGCGCACGGTTCGGGACATTGCAAGCGCGGAACAGGCGGAGATGATTCTGATTTCCGCGGCGATTGAGGAAGAGATCGCCCAGATGCCCCCGGAGGACAAGGCGGAATTCCTCGAGGAGCTGGGCATCGGCGAAAGCGGGCTGGACCGGCTGATTACCGCCTGCTATCATCTGCTGGGGCTGATTTCCTTCCTGACCGTGGGCGAGGATGAATGCCGGGCCTGGACCATCACGAAGGGCACGAAGGCGCCCCAGGCCGCCGGAAAGATTCACACGGACTTTGAACGGGGCTTTATCCGGGCCGAGGTTGTGCCCTATGAGGTGCTGACGGAAAACGGGAGCATGGCCGCCTGCCGGGAAAAAGGCCTGGTGCGCAGCGAGGGAAAGGACTACGTCATGAAGGACGGGGACATCACCCTGTTCCGATTCAACGTTTGACGGACAAGGGAAGGGAGCCGGAGACATGTCAAGGGTGCAGTATTTTCTGAACCGGGCGGGGAAGATTGACAAAAAGGCCATGTGGAAAACCGCCGGCCTTCTGAAGAAGCGCAGCGGGAAAAGCCGGGCCTGGCTGCTCAGGGACATGATGAAGTGCGCTGTGAAATACAACGCCGGATACATCGATTATAAGATCGCCGCCATGTATAAGCTGAACGACGAACAGCGAAAGACCGTGATCACCCGGGGCATTTCGAACGACATCGTGCGCCGGATGAACCCGAAGGAATACTGGCATTTCTTCGACGACAAGGCGGAGTTTAACGAAACCTTCAGCGAATACATCCCGCGGAAATGGCTGAAAATCGACGGGAACACGGATCCGGAGGCGCTTTTCGCCCTGTATCGGAACCGGGACGCCCTGATCGGCAAGCCTCTGGAAGGCTCCAGCGGGCAGGGAATCCGGAAATACACGCCCGCGGACTGGGCGGAGGGCCCGGAAGCCTTCCTGCAGACCCTGCGAAAGGACGAAATCGGCATCCTGGAGGAAATCGTCGCGCAGCATCCGAAGATGGCCTCCCTCTGCCCCACGTCGGTGAACACCTGCCGGATTGCCACGCTGCTGGGGGACAAGCAGGAGGGCATCGTGTATGCCTTCCTTCGGATCGGCAACGGGAAGGTGATGGACAACGTGGACTGCGGCGGCATGGCTTCCCGCATCGACCTGGCCACGGGCCGGCTGCTGACCGTGGGGGCGGACAAGCAGGGCAACACCTTCCTGAAGCACCCCATGACGGAAACGAGCATCGTCGGCTTTACGATTCCCTTCTGGGAAGAGGCGAAGGCCATGTGCATGGAGGCGGCGCAAAAGATTCCCCAGATGCGATATGTGGCATGGGATGTGGCGATCACCGAGAAGGGCCCGACCTTCATCGAGGGAAACAGCTTTCCTTCTCACGCCATTCCCCAGTTTGCCGCCCATTATCCGGACGGCATCGGGATTTTGCCGGAATTTGAAAAATTTATTGACATCTGAACCGCAAAGTGATATCATCTTGCCGTTATGCGGGCGGTCCTCTGTCCGGAAAGCGCGCTGCTTCGTTCGATTCAGCGCCCGGGTCACGAACGTCTGAGAGGGAAGGAGGAACCAGGAAAATGAATGAAATTATCAAGTCCATCGAAGCCAGGCAGATCCGGTCTGACCGGCCCGAGATCAGCGTCGGCGACACGGCGCGCGTTTGGGTGAAGGTCGTTGAAGGCAACCGGGAACGGCTTCAGGCTTTCGAAGGAACCGTGATTGCCAAGCGGAACGGCGGCGTGCGCGAAACGTTCACCGTTCGTCGCGTCTCCTACGGCATCGGCGTGGAGCGGACATTCCCGCTCAACTCTCCCCGGGTGGATCATGTGGACATTATCCGCCACGGTAAGGTTCGCCGCGCGAAGCTGTATTACCTCCGCGAGCGCCAGGGAAAAGCCGCCAAGATCAAAGAGATCAGGCGCGCATAATGGTTCTGCCAGCTGCCGGGAACGGCAGCTTTTTTTGCGCCCGGGAAAAAGCGCGGGTTTCCCGCCTCCCTGCCCCCTGCGAAAAGAGGATTTTCAACCTCTTCTGTCAAATATAATTTAAGTTAAGGACTCAATCACGCTGAATACGGAAGGAGATCACCATGCGCAACAGAAAAGAAGCCGCCGAGCAGGCGAAACGTCTCGTCGCACAGATGACCCTGGAGGAGAAAGCCTCCCAGCTGAAATATAACGCCCCGGCCATCGAGCGGCTGGGTGTTCCCGCCTACAACTGGTGGAACGAGGTGCTTCACGGCGTGGCCCGGGCCGGAACGGCCACCGTGTTTCCCCAGGCGATCGGCCTGGCCGCCATGTTCGACGAGGACATGCAGCAGGAAATCGCCGAGGTGATTGCCGTGGAAGCCCGGGCGAAATACAACGGGCAAAGCCGGCACGGAGACCGGGACATCTACAAGGGGCTGACCGTGTGGAGCCCGAACATCAACATCTTCCGGGACCCCCGATGGGGAAGGGGACACGAGACCTACGGCGAGGATCCGTATCTGACAACCCGCCTGGGGATCCGCTTTATCAAGGGCCTGCAGGGGGACGGGAAATATCTGAAAGTCGCCGCCTGCAGCAAGCATTTCGCGGTTCATTCCGGGCCGGAGGCGCTGCGGCACCAGTTTGACGCCAGGGCCACGGCGAAGGACATGGCCGAAACCTATCTCCCGGCCTTTGAAGCCACCGTGAAGGAGGCGGAGGTCGAATCCGTCATGGGGGCATACAACCGCGTCAACGGGGAGCCGGCCTGCGGATCGGAGACGCTGCTGAAAAAGACGCTGCGGGAGAAATGGGGATTCCAGGGGCATGTGGTCAGCGACTGCTGGGCCATCCGCGATTTTCACGAGAATCACCGGGTGACAGCCACGGCGCCGGAAAGCGCAGCCCTGGCTATGAAAAACGGATGCGACCTGAACTGCGGAAACACCTATCTGCATATTCTGGAGGCGCTGCAGGAAGGGCTGGTGACCGAAGACCAGATTACGCTGGCCTGCGAGCGGCTGTTTACCACCCGGTTCCTGCTGGGGCTGTTTGCGGAGGACTGCGAATATGACGCGATCCCTGTGACGGAGACGGACACGGACGCCCATGCGGCCCTGGCCCTGCGGGCCGCGGAGAAGAGCATGGTGCTGCTGGAAAACGACGGGGTTCTGCCGCTGGATCCCGCGAAGATCCGGACGATTGCCGTCGTCGGCCCGAACGCGGACAGCGTGCCCGCCCTGGAGGGAAATTATAACGGGACCAGCTCCCGATACGTCACGTTCCTCGCGGGGCTCAGGGCCTACTGCGAGAAGCACGGCATCCGCCTGCTTTACAGCCTGGGAGCGCATCTCTTCCAGGATCGGACCTCCAATCTGGCCCAGGCGGACGACCGAATGGCTGAGGCCGCGATGTATGCCGAGGCGGCGGACGTCACGATTGCCTGCGTGGGCCTTGACGCGGGCCTGGAAGGCGAGGAAGGGGACACCGGCAACGAGTATTTCAGCGGGGACAAGAAGGATCTCCTGATTCCCGAATCTCAGCGGAAACTGCTGAAAACCCTGGAAAAGAGCGCGAAGAAGCTGGTTACGGTGATCGCTGCCGGCTCTTCCCTGAACGTGCCCGAGGGCAACGCGAAGGTGTTCGCCTGGTATCCGGGTCAGGCCGGCGGCACCGCCCTGGCGGAGCTGCTCTTCGGGGAGAAGAACTTCAGCGGACGGCTTCCGCTGACCTTCTATCGCGACGTGACGGATCTTCCGGCCTTTGAGGATTACAGCATGCAGAACCGGACCTACCGGTATTTCAAAGGCACGCCGCTCTATCCCTTCGGCTTCGGCCTGAGCTACACCTCCTTCAGCGTGAAGGACGCTGCCCTCGACGGCGGGAAGATGGCCGTTTCCGTGGCCAACACCGGAAAGACGGACGGGGACGCGGTGATCCAGGTGTATGTGGCGTGCGACCATCCGGACGCCCCGCCCAGGCCCCGGCTGTGCGGCTTTGCCCGGGTACCTCTGAAGGCGGGGGAGGAAAAGCGGGTGACCGTGAAGCTGGATCCCCTCTCCGCGACCGTCGTGAACGACGCGGGCGAACGGGTCGAAACGAAGAAACAGACCTATTATGTGGGCCTGAATCAGCCGGACGAATTCAGCCGCGGGCTGACGGGCTGCGAGTGCCTGAAGGTGGAGGCCTGAAAAGCGGATGTTCACCGGGTTTTCGGAGGAGACGATTCAGTTTTTTCTGGATCTGAAATTTTATAACAGCACGGAATATTTCCATCAGGAGCACGATCGATATGTGGAAACGGTTCAGAAGCCCTTCTACGCGATGATCGATGCGCTGGCGCCCCTGATGCGATCCATCGACCCGTCCATGGAGCTCAGGCCCCATAAATGCCTCTCCCGCATCCACCGGGACACCCGGTTTTCCCGGGACAAAAGCCCTTACCGGGATCACCTCTGGTTTCTCTTCCGCAAGGCGGCGGAGCCCAGGGAGGGAAGCCTGTTCTATTATTTCGAATTCGGGGTGGATAAGCTCAGCTGGGGCATGGGCTTCTGGGGGGAAAACCGGCCTGTGATGGATCATTTCCGGAACATCCTCATCGCCCGGCCGGAGGAAATCGCCGGAGTGACCGACGCCTTTATGCGCAACCGGCGCGGGCTGTATCTGGGAGGTTCCGCACACAAACGGATGGCCGTTCCGGCGACTCTGCCGGAGCGGCTGAAACGCTGGTATCTCTGCCGGGAACTGTATATCGGCAAGGCGGAGATCCCCTACGCGATGGCTTTTTCGGAGGATCTGCTGCCGGAGGTGGAAAAGGACTTCAGGACCATCGCCCCGGTGTATAAGATGTTCCGGCACATGGCGGATGAAACCGAAGACTGAAGACGGCTGAGAAAGCATTTGCTTGAAAGGAGAATGACACATGGACTGGATGGCTCTGAAAAGCGGTTCTGACGTTCGCGGCACGGCCGCGGGAGAGGGAACTGTGCTGACGAACGAGGTGGCTTCCGCCCTGGGAGCGGCCTTTGCGACGATGCTTTCCGGACGGAAAGGGAAACCGATCGAAGAAATCACGGTGGCCTTCGGGCGGGACAGCCGCATCACGGGCGAAGCGCTGCTGGACGCCGCGGCGGAGGGGGTCCGGGAAAGCGGCGCGACGGCGATCCGATTCGGCCTGTGCACGACGCCGGCCATGTTCATGAGCACGATTACCCCCGGGTTTGAGCCGGACGGGGCTGTGATGATCACGGCCAGCCATCATCCCTGGAACAAGAACGGCCTGAAATTCTTCACCGCCCGGGGCGGCCTGGAAGGAAAGGACGTGGAGCAGCTGCTGCGGATCGCGGAAGCGGGAACGCCGAAGGCGGACAAACCCGGCGAAATCCGCGACGAAGCCTTCCTCCCCGTATATATGGATCAGCTGGAAGCCCGGATCCGGGCGGGGCTGAAGACGGAGGAGCCGAACCCCCTCGCGGGTCTGCATGTGGCCGTGGACGCGGGGAACGGCGCCGGCGGATTTTACGCGAAGCTGATGGAGCGCCTGGGAGCCGATACCTCCGGAAGCCAGTTTTTGAATCCGGACGGCATGTTTCCGAACCATATCCCGAATCCGGAAAACCCGGACGCGATGAAATCCCTGCGGGAGGCGGTGCTCGCCTCGGGGGCGGATCTGGGCGTGATTTTCGACGCGGACTGCGACCGGGCCGCCGTCGTGGACGCGGACGGCCGGGAAATCAACCGAAACCGGCTGATTGCCCTGATCAGCGCCATTCTTCTGGAGGAAAAGCCGGGGCAGACGATCGTGACCGATTCGGTGACCTCCACGGGGCTGAAGCGGTTTATTGAGGAAAAGGGCGGCGTGCATTACCGGTTTAAGCGGGGATACCGGAACGTGATTGACGAGGCGATCCGCCTGAACGCGGAAGGCATTTCCTGCCCGCTGGCCATTGAAACCAGCGGACACGCGGCCCTGCAGGAAAACCATTTCCTGGACGACGGGATGTATCTGGTGACCGTGCTGATCGTCAAGGCCATGCAGATGAAGCGGAAAGGAGAGCATCTGGGATCCCTGATCGCCTCTCTGCGGGAGCCCGCGGAAGCGGCGGAAATCCGCCTGAATATTACGGCACCGGATTTCAGGGCCAAGGGAAAGGAGGCCATCGACCGGGTGACCGCCCTGGCGGATGCCGCCCCCAACTGGCATGTCGCGCCGGACAACCGGGAGGGCATCCGGGTCAGCTTTGACCTTTCCGGCCTGCCGGACGCGGGATGGTTCCTGCTTCGGCTGAGCGTGCACGATCCCGTGCTTCCGCTGAATCTGGAAAGCGACGTTCCCGGCGGCGTGGCCGTGATGGCCCGGGCCCTGTTCGAAGCCCTGTCTTCCCTGAGCGGGATTGAGCTGAAAAACCTGAAGGAAGCGGCGGGTTAA
>CADBLV010000076.1 GCA_902795555.1 uncultured Eubacteriales bacterium
AGAGACGTCGGTGTTGCCGGGGACGACTTTTTTGGCCGCGTGGCTCATTTCGTCCTCGACGACGTGGGTCTGGTGCTTGATGATTTTTGCCCCGGCCCGGGCGGCCGCGTCGACGATGAGTTTGGCGGTGGCCAGGGAACCTTCGTGGTTGATGCCCATTTCGGGGATCACGAGGGGTTCGGCGCCGGCGCCGATGCGGATGGGGCCGATATCGAAGTTATTGTACATGGTTTAGCCTCCAAAAAGTGTTAAGTGGATCAGTGAACCTGGGAGCCAACGCAGGCGCACACTGGCACCTGCGCCGCGTAATTCACTTGATCCTTTTGATGCTGAAGGCGGCTTCCGGGTCTATTTTCGGGGGGAGATTTTCGATTCCCTCCGGAATGACGATGTTCGGGATGTCTTCCGGGGCTACCTCATGGATTTCATCGTCCACATGGATATAAGTCATTTCCCATTCCGATACGCGGAAGGTCAACTTACCGAACATGCGGGCGGTACAAAGCACAGAGGATACCGAGCTCAGGATCGCCGCGCTGGAGCACAGATCCTCCATCAGATTCGACGGAACGGATTCGGAAATCCGGAATCCCCATTCCTTCAGCACAGGGACTTCCTTTTCCCTGTATGCCATTTCGGCATTCGGCGTGTAGCGGATGTTGATGATCACATGCTGTCTGTCCGCCAGTTCTTTCAGGCCTTTGAAGATCTGCCAACGCCATTCGCCATAGCGCTCCCCGGCTTCTTCGATTTCAGCCTCCGGCAGCGCCGCGATCATAAACGTCAGCTTTCTTTCCGGTGGATACTTCTGCTGCATCCGGATGGCCTCTTCATAATCCATTTCCGGATTTCCCGTCACCCGGAAACGGATCTCCTCCGGTCTGTAGAGCGGGCTTTCATAGCGGTAGATCTTTTCGTGGAACAGCCGGTCCGTTTTGTTCCAGAAACCGAATTCCGACGCGAAGGCCAGGCGCGGACTCGGGTCGTTTTCGTCGAACTGCACCCGGCAGAACTGCATCGCATGATGCTCCTGCTGGAAGGTTCGGATCCCCAGGTTTCTGCAGGCGTGCATGATCATCACGTCCCGCAGGTTGTACTGATTCACTGTGAAATACAGGCTGCAGTCTTCTTTCCGCAGACAGTCCTCCAGCTTTGAAATTCTGTGTGTATAGACTTTTTCCAGCTTCTGAAGCTCCTGTTCGATGCAGGCTTCTGTCTTTTCTTCCGCCGGTACAGCCGGATCATAAACCAGACCGGCAAAGCGAATGATGGCTTTCTGCAGGGCTCCGCCGCAGATGCTCCGGCCTTTGAAATAAACCGGTTTGCGGCGCCAGGTCTGCGGATGCAGGGAGTCCCGCAGCAGAATCTGCTGATTCTTCGGCTCCCTTTTCAGAAAATCCGAAAATGTCAGGATCGCCGTGCAGCCTGTTTCGTTTTCGATTTGCTCCCTGGCCGCCGGATAACGGGCGCTCAACAGAAACGTGTTTGAAAAAAGCAGGCGCGGATCCGCCTTCCGGGTTTTTCGGTGCATCCGTTTTGAGAGGGTCCACAGCAGCGGGCAAATCAGGTCTGCCACAGCTCTCGTGGTCGCTTTTTTGCCATATAGCGTGTCCAGAAGGAACAGCCGGGACAGACCATACCGGTAATCATCCGCCGCATCCACGTCTTCCATGCGATATTCGATCAGGTCCAGCAGAGGCTGCAGGTTCCGGTACCTGTCCCGAAGATCCCTGCCGATGCGGGCTTCCGTTCTTTCCCGCCAGGTCGGCTGCGACATTCGGATTTCAGACATACTGTACCATTCCTCTCAAGTTGACTTCGGTGGCTGTGGAACACCCGAACCTGGAAACCAACGCAGGTGCCACCGGCGCCTGCGCCGCGTGATCCACTAGTCGATGCAGCCGTAGCAGGGGCGCAGGGCCAGGTGGCGGTGGATGCTGAAGCCGTTTTTGTTCACGCCATCGATGTCGTGGTATTTGCCGACGTAGATCCGGTCGCCGTTGTGGTCCGTGTCGCAGCACCAGACAAAGTCGTGCTCCCAGAGGCGGGTTTGCAGCACGTACCAGGCAGTGAAGAAGGCATAGGTGCATTTGATCGCGCTTGGGAAGGTATGGGTCTGCAGGAGCTCTGTCGGCTGGACGGCGCGGCTGTCCTCATAGACGGCTTTGCGGATCAGGAACCAGCCGTCCTCCATGGGGATGTCGATGAAATGCTCTTTGTCGTACCAGTCCTGGTTGTAGAAACAGGGCTCGCTGATGGCCGGATCCTTGCCGAAGCGCTTTTTCAGGTTCCGGACGGTCACC
>CADBLV010000077.1 GCA_902795555.1 uncultured Eubacteriales bacterium
CGGAGAAGGCGATGCGCTGCTTCGGGAACTGACAATTACCCGAGCCATAGCCGCTCTGCCTGTAGCCAGCCGATATCGGGTGATCGATTTCCTGGTTTCCAGCATGGTGAACGGTGGGATCAAGAACATCGGAGTGATCATGCAGAAGAACTACCACTCCCTGATGGATCACCTGGGAAGCGGCAAGGAATGGGATCTGCACGGAAAGATTGACGGCCTGCATATTCTGCCGCCTTTTCTGACCCGGGAAAATGTTGGGCTGTATCCCGGCGTGCTGGATGCCTTGCGTTCCAACACCAATTTCATGATCCGCAGCAAGCAGGAGCTTGTCGTTCTGAGCAACAGCAACATCATCTACAACGCGAAGATCGACGAACTGGTGCGCTTTCATAAGGAGACCGGCGCTCAGGTGACTCTTCTGTATACGAAGGATCCTTCCATGAAGCGTGACGAAAGCGGCACGTATATCGCCGTTGATGAGAGCAACAATGTGACGGACATCGAAGTTGATCCCACCCATCCCAGCCATGAGAACACTTTCATGCAAGTGCTGGTGATGCGGCGCGAGCTCATGCGCGAGCTGGTAGACAAAGCGGTTGCTCATGGGCTTCACAGCATGGACAGAGATGTGATTCAGCAACTGGTTCGTGACGGTCATGCTTCTGTGAAAGCTTATGAATACAAGGGCCTTTGCTGGCGAATCGATTCCGTGCAAAGCTTTTTCAAGTTTAATATGGACATTCTTGACAGTGAAAAGCGTAAAGGTATTTTCCGGGATGATATGCCGATTTTCACGAAAGTGCGTGACGAGATGCCCGCATATTACGGCGATTCATGCTCTACGATTAATTCACTGGTCGCCGACGGATGCCAGATTGAAGGCACGGTTGAAAACAGTGTGCTGTTCCGGGGCGTGCGGATTGCTCCCACTGCCCATGTAAAAAACTGTATCATCATGCAGGATGGTCAGGTTCACGAAGGTGCATATATAGAAAACTGCATTTTGGACAAACAGGCTGTGATTAAACGAAATTCCAGACTGATCGGTCCACAGGCCTATCCCATCGTGATCGCGAAAGATGTGGTCATCTAACCATTCATTCACGCGAGGAGGAGAAGCAGAAGATGAAAATCTTATTCTGTGCCAGTGAATCGGTTCCGTTTGTTAAGACCGGCGGCCTTGCGGACGTTGTTGGAGCGCTGGCGCCGGTGCTGGCCGGGCAGGGTCATGATGTACGGGTACTGATTCCGGATTATCAGGCAATCCCTCAAACATACAGGAACCAGATGGTTCATGAATGCGATTTTGAGGTTCAGCTGGGATGGCGCAGGCAGTATTGCGGCATCGAGAAGCTGGAAAAGGACGGCGTAACCTGGTATTTCATGGATAACAAGTACTACTTTGGCCGGCCGTATATCTATGGGATGGGCGGAGATGAATACGAACGGTATGGCTTTTTTTGCCGGGGTGCTTTGAATATGCTTCCGCTGATTGATTTCCAGCCGGATGTGATTCATTGTCACGACTGGCAAAGCGGCATGATTCCTGCACTGCTACGGATTCAATATGCCCACCTGCCGTTCTACACCGGGATCAAGACCGTTTTCACCATTCACAATCTGCAGTATCAGGGAATTTTCGGCATTCGGGAGATTCAGGATATTCTTGGACTGGGCGACAGCCTGTGGACAGAAGATAAGCTGGAATGTTTCGGTTGCGCCAATTTTATGAAGGCCGCCCTGGTTTACAGCGATGCGATTACTACTGTGAGCCCATCCTATGCCGAAGAAATTCAGACTGCTTATTACGGCGAACGGCTGGATGGATTGCTTCGGGCACGGAAGGATAATCTGTTCGGCGTACTGAACGGCATTGATGTGACGGAATATGATCCGAGAACCGATCCACAGATCGCCGGGCACTACTCTTCGGATGACCTGACGGGGAAAGAACTTTGCAAAAAGGCCTTACAGGAAACTTTGGGTCTGGAGCTTCGGCCCGATGTACCCATCATCGGAATGGTGGGGCGGTTGAGCAATCAGAAGGGCCTTGACCTGGTTGATTATGTGATTGCGGACATTATGCGGCTGGATGTTCAACTGGTGGTTCTTGGCATGGGCGAAGGAAGATATTTCAACCTGTTCAGCTGGGCTGAAAATGAATATCAGGGAAGAGTAGCTGCCCGGTTTACCATGGACCACGCCCTGGCGCATCAGATTTATGCCGGCGCAGATCTGTTCCTGATGCCCAGTCAGTTTGAGCCGTGCGGCCTGAGCCAGATGATCGCCATGCGATACGGAACGATTCCGCTTGTTCGTGAAACCGGCGGCTTACGGGACACCGTGCTGAGCTATAACGAGATTTCCGGAGAAGGAAACGGGTTTACCTTTTTCAATTATAATGCTCATGACATGCTGCATACCATTGAACGGGCTATTTCGTTCTATCAGGAACAACCTGAGATATGGCGTACGTTGCAGATCCGCGGCATGAAGGGAGATTACAGTTGGAAACAGTCCGCGGAACGTTATCTGAAGCTGTATCAGGGACTGTTCGAACAAAAACAACCCAAAGAACCGAAACCGGAAGAAGCAAACCCTGTGGTTGTTGAAATCGATGAATAGGAAAAAGCGGAGAGCCGGATATTTAAGATTTGCAAAAGGGAAGGGGATGCGCGGTAACGCACATCCCCTTCTTTAGGAGGAAACGTATGGAGGGGACGGAGGAAAGAACGGAGATCCGGGAAGATGAAACGATCGAAGATCTGCAGCTTCACGGGTTGAAGCTGATTCAAAAGAAAAAAGGATTCAGATTCGGAATGGACGCCGTACTGCTTGCGGACTTTATGAGTATTCGGGCGGGAGACTGCGTGGCAGACTTTGGATGCGGCACGGGGATTTTGCCGGTTTTGCTGGCTGGACGGGAGAAAGGATCCTTTTATTATGGGGTGGATATTCAGGAGGAGCTTTGTGAGATCGCAGAGAGAAACTTTCGCCTGAACCGTTTGAAAGGGAAGGTTGTCCGAGCCGATCTGACAAAACAGACTGCATTTCTTCCCCAATGCAGTCTGGACGCCATTATCTGCAACCCACCTTACGGGGCACCTCAGTCCAGTCTGACCAGTCCTTTTCCGGAACGCGCCATTGCCAGAACCCAGCAAGAGGGCACTATCGACGGCTTTTTGAAAAACGCATTTCAGTTGCTGCGAGGAAAAGGAAAGATCGGCCTGATCTATCCGGCTGCCACCATGCTTTCCCTTCTGAAAGCCCTGCAAGAATACCATCTGGAGCCGAAGCGGATGCGAATGGTTCATCCAACTGCGGACAGAGAGGCGAATCTGATATTGATAGAGGCGGTAAAGGATGCGAAGCCTTCTATTTCCGTGCAGCCTCCGCTGATGATCCGAAATATGGATGGAAGCTTGACAAACGAACTGAAGTCTATTTATCATATAGAGAACGCAACTTAAAAACAGACTGCGTTCCCCTAAAAAAGTGACGAAGGAAGCGAACTGAATGGAAAGGGAACCCCAGAAGGCTGACGTGATCGTGATCGGTGGAGGCGCTTCCGGCCTCCCGGCAGCCATATGTGCGGCAGAAAGGGGTGATCGGGTAATCCTGCTGGAAGCCCAGGAACAAATTGGAAAAAAAATCCTTGCATCCGGAAACGGAAGATGCAATATTATGAACATAGGTCCTCTGCGTTATTATGGGGATGCGGCATTTGCGGAGAAGGTCTTTTCTGCCTGCGACCGAGAAAAGATTACTGCTTTTCTGAAGCACTGGGGGCTTTATCTTTCTGCGGAAGGAGATCTTGTATATCCTGCCACTTTCCAAGCCAAATCCGTGGTTCTGGCTTTCAAAAATGCTTTGACCCTTCTTCATGTGCCGATGTTGTGCGGACACCGTGTTGTCTGCATACGAAAAGAGCGGAACCGATTCTTCGTTCAGACACAGGAGGAATGTTTTGAGGCAAAAAGGGTGATCCTGTCATCGGGCGGGGCGGCAGCCGGAAAGCTTGGCGGCTGCGAGGACGGATACAGATTTCTGAAAAGCCTGGGACATCCTGTGACGGAGATTCGACCGGCTCTGGTACCGATTTTAACGGATCTCAGGAGTATATCCGGTCTTTCCGGAATTCGAATCAGATGTCGCCTGACTCTGCTTCACGGGAAAACAGAAGTCCACAGGGAAGAAGGCGAGGCACTATTTGGAGGAGATGGTGTCAGTGGGATCTGCGCCATGCAGATGGCCCGGTTTCTTTCCGAAGAGACAGGTTTTGTTCTCGAACGGAAAAAAGGAAAGCAAAACCTGAATAGTCAGAAAAACAGAACGACAAACGTGAACCTGAAATATCAAGAGCAAGAGAATTGGCTTGAGATGCAGACACTTCACCGATATTTCGAATCCCCGGCGGAGGTGGTGAACGCGTTTGAAGAGCGGAAAAAGCGATTTGCGTCGCTTCCTCCTACCGCTCTTTTGACGGGGCTTTTGCACGAAAAGATGGCGTATGCTGTTTGTAAACAGGCAGGTCAGCCTATGCGGGGTGAAACGATCGGTGATCTTTCTCACGAACAAATGCTGGCGATTGCCGAATCCGCGCTGCATTATCGAATGCGAATTACGGGAACGAAAGGAATGGAGATGGCTCAGGTTTCGGCCGGAGGCGCAGATACTGCCTTTTTTTCAACGAGAACAATGGAATCACGTATCGTTTCGGGCCTTCATGTGACAGGGGAAGTACTGAATGTGGATGGAGATTGCGGTGGATATAATCTGATGTTTGCGCTGGCAACAGGGATTCTCGCCGGCGAAAACGGACGGTTGGGAAAGGATGAATGCAGATGAGAAAAGGCGAGATCAAAAAGCAGGAGATTCTGAACACAGCCGAAACACTCTTTTGCCGAAAAGGCTATGAAGAGACCAGTGTACAGGATATTCTGGATGCCTTGCATACCAGCAAAGGAAGTTTTTATCATCATTATGTCAGCAAGGAATCTCTGCTGGATGCCATGTGCGAAAAGCGCGCAGAACAGATAGCTCATTCTGCCCTGGCGGAGTCGGAAAAGAAGGGGACTCCCCTGGAAAAACTGAATTGTATGATCAGTTCGCTGATTCCGCTGGCCGGAGAACGGCTGAGCTTTCTGATGATGATTCTTCCTGTTTTTTCCTCCGCCCAGGGCCGCAGTATTCGAAACAGCTATTGCGACGCGCTGCAGCGTAACTTTCAGGAACCTGTGGCAACGGCTATCCGGGATTGTAAAGAAGATGGAACGGCGGACGTTTTCGACCCGGAAAGCGGTGCAGTCATTCTGCTGACAATCGCGAATCAATTTTGGTGCGACCTGTGTGACATTATGATCGCACAGGCCCGGAAGGATATGGAGATGCCTGATGTTTCCGGGATGATTCGTGAATATCGAATGGCCATGGAGCGGATACTCTCCGCGCCTTATGGGTCTATCGACCTGATCAGTCTGAAAGAAACACTTATGCTATTCGCACAAATCAGGACACACTGGAAATAAAAACAACAGGCTGGAACTTTCTCCTCTGTGAACTGCAGGTTCACATCTGCTATTCTGTTCGGTTGGCTGTTTCGTTTGATGATCAGTCCACAGCTTGCTGTGGAAAACGGATCACATGCAGAGCTACTCGCTCCCGCTTTGCGGATCGCGAACAAAATATGCCTCAAAAAAAGCAGGACGTGCAGTCGCTGTGCCCCAAAGATGACAGTGATTTTTCAGCGCTGATCGGAACGACCGTGTTCATCAGGCTGATCGGGAACGAAAGATGACAGTTTCCATGGCATGAAAGAGGTTTCCGGATCGCCAAGGACGATTTTTCGGCCTGTGACGTTCAGGATCTCATCGAGTACATGCGTGGCCTCCTCCGCAGTGACTTCCAGGCGAAAACGGATCTGATCGGCATAGTCGATATCGGTCAGCCGGACCGGGGAGGATTCTATATAATGATTCAGCCGATCCCAGCAGGCATAAGGAAGCAGGCAGGGATAAACATTTGTGCGTTTCATAACCACAGGCTGTGCTGCGGTCAGGGCAATTTTACAGCTTTGCGTATACGCCCGGACAAGCCCACCTGTTCCCAGCAAAACGCCGCCAAAATAACGAGTGACTACCACGACGCAATAAACCAGGCCCATATTTCGGATGACATCCAGCATCGGCATACCAGCTGTTCCGGAAGGCTCTCCGTCGTCACTGTATCGCATGATTCCCTGGTTTTCTCCGATAATATAGGCATAACAATTGTGAGAAGCATCCCGATGCTTCTCACGAATCTGGCGAATGAAATCCAGTGCTTCCTGTTCTGAGCCGGCTGGACTGGCATACCCGATGAAACGACTTTTATTGACGGTGAATTCATCTACGCCAACCTGTCCGAGCGTCCGATATTGATTCGTCATTTGAGCAAAATCCTCAGGAAGCTTTTTTTGCCTTTTTTCAACAGTAAACCATCCGGACCGATATCGTCCGGAGAAAGCAAGGCGGCAACATCCCGGACTTTCTCTTCGCCCAGAGAAACAGCGTTTTGCTCAATCTGCTTCCTGGCGTCGGATTGACTTTTGCACAGCCCGGAGCGTACAAGCAGGGTGGAAATCCGGGCATCCGCAGCCAGTTCCTCCATGGTGACTTCCAGCGTGGGCGCGTTTTCGGACAGATTTCCCCCGCCGAACAGAGAAGTTGCGGCAGAGGCGGCTTTACGGGCTTCTTCCTCCCCGTGAACCAGTTTTGTGACTTCAAAAGCCAGAACTTTCTTGGCTTCGTTGATTTCGGCTCCTTCCAGTGCACCCAGACGGCGAACTTCATCCATGGGCAGGAAGGTAAGAAGCGCCAGGCACTTTTCCACATCCTTGTCGTCCACATTTCGCCA
>CADBLV010000078.1 GCA_902795555.1 uncultured Eubacteriales bacterium
AAGGTCAATCATCCCTCCCTCCCCGATCATCCGGATCATGCGGTATATCAACGGTATTTCCCGAACGGCGGCGCCTCGATTTTCACCTTTGAAATCAAGGGCGGCCAGAAGGAAGCCTGGGCCTTCATCGATCATCTGGAGATCTTCTCCCTCCTGGCCAATGTGGCGGATGTGAAGAGCCTGGTGATTCACCCGGCCTCGACCACCCATTCCCAGCTGTCGGAGGAGGAACTGCTGGATCAGGGCATCAAGCCCAACACAATCCGGCTCTCCATCGGCACTGAGCATATCGACGATATCATCGGAGATCTGGAAAAGGGCTTCGCGGCGGCCGCGGCCCTGTAAGGAAACGCCAAAACACCCATGCTGAACAGCAGCCGGTATTAATAAGGAAAGGATCGAAGCGTGTGGATTGGGATTATGTGGCGAAAGTGCTTCCGCTTTATGGGAAGGCAGCGGTTCTGACCGTCCGGCTCGGCGTCCTCGGCATCCTGTTTTCCCTCCTGGTCGGACTGCTCTGCGCCCTGATCCGCCAGATGAAAATCCCGGTTCTTCGGCAGCTGGCAGCCGTGTATATCGAGCTCAGCCGGAACACACCGCTGCTGGTTCAGCTGTTCTTCATCTACTACGGCCTTCCGAAAATCGGCATCCGGACCGACCCGGAAACCTGCGGCATCGCTGGGCTGGCCTTCCTCGGCGGAAGCTATATGGCGGAAGCCTTCCGAAGCGGCCTGGAGGCAGTCGGAAAGATTCAGCATGAAAGTGCGCTCAGCCTGGGGCTGACGGGGCTGCAGACCTTCCGTTACGTAATCCTCCCGCAGGCTTTCGCCATCAGCATTCCGGGCATCACGGCCAACGTCATCTTCCTGCTGAAGGAAACCAGTGTCTTCTCCGCCATCAGCCTCATGGACCTGATGTTCACCGCGAAAGACCAGATCGGCCTGTATTATAAGACCACGGAATGTCTGGCACTGCTGGTCGTCTTCTATCTGATCATCCTGCTCCCGGTCTCGCTTCTGGGAAGCCTGCTCGAAAGGAGGATCCGGCATGCGGAGTTTGGGACTTGAGGTCCTCTTCAAGGGGAAGAATTTCGCCCGGCTGCTGGGCGGTCTGTGGGAAGCGCTGCAGATCAGCCTGGTCTCCATTGCCATCAGCCTGGTGCTCGGCATCCTCCTGGGCATCCTGGTAGGGCGAAAGAGCCGGATCGGCCGGGGCCTCATGCGGTGTTATCTGGAGTTCATTCACATTATGCCGCAGATGGTGCTGCTGTTTCTGGTGTTCTTCGGAACCTCGAAGGCCTTCGGCTGGAATCTCTCCGGCCGGCTGTCCGCCATCATCGTCTTCTCCCTGTGGGGCACGGCGGAGATGAGCGATCTGGTTCGCGGCGCTGTCACCAGCGTGCCGGTCATCCAATATGAAAGCGCTCTGGCGCTGGGGCTCTCCAGGGCCCAGACCTACCGCTTCGTGATCATGCCCCAGGCCCTCCGGCGACTGATCCCGCAGTCCATCAATCTGATCACGCGGATGATCAAAACCACCAGCCTCGTGCTGATGATCGGCGTGGTGGAGATTCTGAAGGTTGCGCAGCAGATCATTGAAGCCAACCGGAAATCCAGCCCGAACGCGGCGTTCGGTGTCTATCTGACCGTATTTCTGCTTTATTTCCTGCTTTGCTGGCCGGTGAGTCTTCTGGCCAGGCGGCTGGAAAAACGATGGGGGTGAGCACATGGCGGAACCGATCCTGACCGTCCGTCATCTGACGAAGAAATATGACAGCCAGACCGTGCTCTACGACATCAACCTGGAGATCCATCAGGGCGAAGTCGTCGTCATCGTCGGCCCGAGTGGCAGCGGAAAAAGCAGTCTCCTGCGCTGCATCAATGCCCTGGAGGAAATCCAGAGCGGGGAGATTTTCCTCCGGGATCAGCGCATTACAGCCGGCACGAAGGACCTGCCTCAAATCCGTCAGAAGATCGGCATGGTCTTTCAGAGCTATGAGCTGTTTCCCCATCTGACCGTGATGAACAACATCCTGCTGGCGCCCATGAAGGCACAGCACAGGGATAAGGAGGAGGTGAAAACAGAAGCGATGACATTGTTGACACGCATCGGCCTGGCAGATAAGGCCGACAGCTATCCGAGGCAGTTGTCCGGAGGGCAGAAACAGCGGGTGGCAATTGTCAGAGCGCTGTGTATGCACCCCGAGATCCTGCTCTTTGACGAGGTGACGGCGGCGCTGGATCCGGAAATGGTCCGGGAGGTGCTGGAAGTCATCCTGCAACTGGCGGATCAGAACAAGACCATGCTCATCGTGACCCACGAGATGCAGTTCGCCCGGGCGGTCGCGGATCGGATCATCCTCCTGGATGACGGAAAGATCCGGGACGACGCAACGCCGGAGGAATTCTTCGATCATCCGAAGACCGATCTGGCGCGCAGGTTCCTGCAGTCCTTCGAATACACAAGGGCTTCCAGGGAAAACCCGCCCGTGGCGCAGTCATTGCAATAACCATCATGCTCCCATGAACTGAATTAAACACAAACGACAAAAAATAACAGCGGGCACAGCCCGGGAAGGAGATCCCCATGAAAAACACAGTCAAAAAGATTTCTTCAATCCTGATTCTTCTGGTTCTGGTATTTTCCCTCACAGCCGCAGGCGCGGAAGGCAGCAAGGTATATCGAACGCTGGATGAGATCAAAGCCGGCGGAACCATCAACATCGGAGTTTTCTCGGATAAGAACCCCTTCGGCTATGTGGATGAAAACGGCGACTATCAGGGCTATGATGTCTACTTTGCCCGGCGCATCGGAGAAGATCTCGGTGTAGCGGTTCAGTTCGTCTCCACCGAGGCAGCCAACCGCGTGGAATATCTGGAAACCGGCAAGGTGGATATCATCCTGGCCAACTTCACAGTCACGCCGGAGAGAGAAAAAAAAGTGGACTTTGCTCTGCCCTACATGAATGTGGCGCTGGGCGTCGTCTCCCCCAACAGCCGGATCATCAGGGATCTTTCGGAAATCGCGGAAGGCGATCAGGTGATCGTGATTTCAGGCACGACGGCCGAGGATTATCTGATCAAGAACAATCCGGAAATCACCCTGCAGAAGTATGACACCTATGCCAATGCCAAAAACGCTCTGGAAAATGGAAATGCGGTCGCCTGGGCAAATGATAACACCGAAGTGATCGCCTTCGCCCTGGATAACGAAGGATATACGGTCGGCATCCCCTCCCTCGGTAGCCAGGACACGATCGCCCCGGCCGTCAGCAAGGGAAATGAAACCCTGCTGAACTGGATCAACGAGGAGATCAAAGCCCTGGCCGCGGAGAACTTCTTCCATAAGGACTATGAAGCCACCCTGGTGGAAACCTACGGCCTGGATTATGAGGAAAGCCTGGTGCTGGAAGGCGGCGGCCTGGCGAACTGAGCTTTTTCTGAAAGGTCCGAAGGGGGTTCGGGGGGCGACCGGAAAGCCCCCTGGAAAGACCCGAAGGGGGCTCAGGAAGGGCGCCGAAGGGGGTCCGGGGGGCGATCGGAAAGCCCCACGGGAATATGGCTGCGAAGAGCGGGCTGAAAAGCCCGCTCTTTGCATGCAGTCATTTTCACCTATTGACACGGTATGTTATTCAGGCATATAATCCAAAGCGGATCACAGGAAACACGGTTGAAAGGAGTGAATCGATTGATCTATGCGGACAACGCCGCTACCACAAAAATGAGCGATGCGGCTTTCGATACCATGATTTCCGTCATGAGGGAAAGCTACGGAAACCCTTCCAGCCTCTACAGCTTCGGCCAGCAGGCGAAGGAAAAGCTGGAGGAAGCCCGGCAGACCGTCGCGGACGCGATCGGTGCGGATCCCCGGGAGATTCTGTTCACCTCCGGCGGCAGCGAAGCCGACAATCAGGCGATCCGTTCCGCTGCGGAACTGGGACGGAAAGCCGGGAAGATGCATATTATTTCCACTGCCTTTGAGCATCACGCAGTGTTGCATACGCTGGAAAAGCTGAAGAAGGAAGGTTTTGAAATCACCCTCCTGGATGTGCATGAAGACGGCATCGTGCGTCCGGAGGAGCTGGAGGCCGCCCTTCGGGAGGACACCTGTCTGGTGACAGTGATGTACGCCAACAACGAAATCGGAACGATTCAGCCGATCCGGGAAATCGGAGCCATTTGCCGCAAACACGGGGTGCTGTTCCACACCGATGCCGTCCAGGCCGTCGGCCATCTCCCGATCAATGTCCGTGAGGACCAGATTGATCTGCTGTCCGCCTCCGCCCATAAGTTTCACGGGCCGAAGGGCGTCGGCTTCCTCTATGCGCGCAAAGGAATCCGTCTGACCAACCTGATCGAAGGCGGCGCCCAGGAGAACGGAAAGCGCGCCGGAACCGAAAATGTGCCGGGCATCGCGGCCATGGCCGTCGCCCTGCGCGAAGCGATTGAAAACATGGCGCATAATACGGCAGCGCTGACGGAAAAGCGGGATCGGCTGATTCAAGGTCTGGCCGCAATCCCCCATGCCGCGCTGAACGGCGACGCGGAGCGTCGCCTCCCCGGCAATGTCAGCTTCTGCTTTGAAGGCATCGAAGGAGAATCCCTGCTGCTTCTGCTGGACGATAAAGGCATTGAAGCCTCTTCCGGCAGCGCGTGTACTTCCGGCTCGCTGGATCCGAGTCATGTGCTCCTGGCCATAGGCCGGGTGCATGATGTGGCGCACGGTTCCCTCCGGCTGAGCATCGGCGAAGACCTGTCGGAGGAAGACATCGATTACATCATCCGGTCCGTGACGGAAGTCGTAACCTACCTGCGAAGCTTTTCGCCGGTCTGGCGCGATCTGGAAAGCGGGAAAACCCCGCACATCCTGTAAGAAAAGCGGCTTAGGGGAAGCAGCCTCCCGCCTATCCCTGAAAAAGAGCGGAATGAGGAGCGGGCAACCCCGTATATTATGAAATAAGAGGTGGCAAACATGGCATTATACAGTGAAAAAGTAATGGATCATTTCCGGAATCCCCGCAATGTGGGCGTGATCGAGGACGCGGACGGTGTCGGCGAAGTCGGCAATGCCAAATGCGGCGACATCATGAAGATGTATCTGAAAATCGAGGACGATATCATTCAGGATGTAAAGTTCGAAACCTTCGGCTGCGGCAGCGCGATTGCCTCCAGCTCGATGGCGACTGAGCTGATCAAAGGCAAGCCGGTCTCGGAGGCGATGCAGCTGACCAACAAGGCGGTGGCGGAAGCGCTGGACGGGCTTCCCGCCTATAAGATGCATTGCTCCGTCCTGGCGGAAGAAGCGATTCAGGCCGCTCTAAATGACTGGCGCAGCAAGCAGGAGCAGAAGTGACCGGTTTCTTTCGACCGGCCCGGGCCAGGGCCATCCGATGCCGGAGCATCGGTGACTAACGGCAACGCAGTGACTGCAAATTCAGTCAAGCAGAAAGAGCGATTTATTTCGCGAAGGTTCCTCAGCGGAAAGCATTTGTTTTGCTTTCCGCTTTGTTAATGACACGGCAGTATACTCCCCGCACTATTTGCCTGCTTCGTATATGATGTGGCATTCAGGTTCCAGTCTCTTGATTTGTTTCTCGGGATACCATAGCGCCTTTTTTCGGAAAACCGGCCATTATTGACAGAAAAGCGATTTGGCGCTATGATGAAATCCCAGAAAATACCAGGAAAAACGAAGGAACCGCAATCGTAAAGGAGTTTTTGAGCATGAAAAACAGGATTTATAGGGCGTTGGCCCTCTGTCTGCTGTTCATACTTGTCGCCGGATGCGCGGCAGCGGACGGCGAAAAGGTGCATACCTCCGGAGGATACAGCTATACACTGGATTCCTATGACAGAGCGACGCTTCTGACAGCGCCTGCCCCGGCGGATCCGTCCGAGCCGATGGTGATCCCCGCCAAAATAAAAGGCCATCAGGTGACCTCTGTGGACGCAGCCTGCATTCCCGAGGATGTCGACGAAGTGCTGATGCCTCAGGGCGCCTTCATGCGCCATTACCAGAGGCAGTCGCATGAATTCCGGGCCTACTGGTATCTGGATTATGAAGGCATTCAGGAGATCGGCCGCGCCAACGAGGTCCCCAACTGCTATGTGAAAAAGGGAGATTATCTGCTGACCGGATCTGCCTATCGCTATGCGCTGAGCGGAGACTGGGAGAAACTGGTTCAGGATTATTATCTCTATCCCACCTCGGTTGGCGGGGCAAGAATCTGGATGGAAACATCTCCCGATTCCGTCACAAGCTATACCAGCGGGTCATACACCTATTTCAAAACGTCTCCGGAAACCGTGGCCATCTGCTATTTCCGCGATGAAGAGTCCAGAAAGATCAAAGTGCCCGAAACCCTGGACGGCCTGACCGTCGTCGCGCTCATGACCCGGTATGGCTGGGGAAACGCGATCTACGCGCCCCTGGCCAAGGAGCTCGTCCTGCCCGCAACGCTGAAAATTGTCGGGGATTATGGGATCTACGCCCCGGAAGTGAAGGAGCTGACCCTTCCGGAAGGCCTGGAGGAAATCGGCGGATACAGCATCAATATGAATGGGCTTAAGAAGCTGACCCTGCCCTCCACGCTGAAGAAAATCGGGCCGGGTGCTTTCAACGGGTCAAGAGGACTGAAGCAGATCACCATCCCGGCTAGCGTGGAAGAAATCGATCCCACGGCCTTTGAGGATCTTGAGAAAAAGAAGCTCACCATCTACGCGCCGAAGGGCAGCTATGCCGAATCCTTCGCCAAGAAGTACAAGTATAAGGTGAAG
>CADBLV010000079.1 GCA_902795555.1 uncultured Eubacteriales bacterium
GCGGCAGCAGGCATCCCCGTCTGGACACGATCATGGGCCGCACCGACGACATGATGAAAATCAAAGGCGTCAATGTGTTCCCCAGCCAGATCGAGGAAATTCTCCAGTCTTTCCCGGAGGCCTCCAGCGAATATCAAATCCGCATTTCCCATCTGGACGGCAAAGACACCATGCGCATCTATGTCGAAGCCAGCGGCTCCGTCAATTTCCAGGATCTGGCGGATCGCGTCTCCGCCAAGGTCAAGAGCCGCATCGGCTTCACGCCCCTGGTCAAGGTCGTGGAAATCGGCCTCCTGCCCCGCAGCGAGAAGAAGACCAAGCGGGTCATCGACGAACGGTACGACTGATCATATACGGTTTTTACAGAATCAACCCGCCCGGAACAGCTCAATCCGGGCGGGTTGATTTTTTACATATCCATTCCAGCCCGGAACAGATAAATCCACAGGGTGCGCCGATGAGCCGGATACACTCCCCGGCTGATATACAGTTCCTTCAGCACACGGTACAGTTTAATCTTAATCCGGATGTTTTTCGCCGGATGCGCCACGGAATCCAGCACCTGCCGGAACGTGGCGCTTTGGGGGTTCCTCCGGTAATCATACACAGGCCCCTTCATATATGCCACCCGGTCGCATCCCTTCAGATATTGCATGTTGTAGGCAAAATCCTCGCCCCAGCTCAGCTCTTCGTCAAACAGAACGCCCGCGGCCTTTTCCCGCAGATACAGTTTGTTCCAAAGCACCCCGTAGAAATAGCTGTTGCTCCGGGAATTGATCAGCTTCAGGTTCTCCTCCGCGGAAATCGTATCCTCCCGTTCCACCAGCGCCATAAACCGGCCGTAATCCCCCAGATATTCGGTATATCCCGAAATCGTCATCTCCGCGCCGTCTTCCTCGGCCCGGGCGACCTGAGATGCGATGGCCTCCGGCGGCAGCGTGTCGTCCGCGTCCGCGAATCGGAGATATTTCCCTTTGCAAATCTTCATTCCCCGGTTCCGGGCGGCGGAAACCCCCGAGGCTTCCTGAGAGATGACCGTAATCCGGGAATCCCGCCCGGCGTATTCTCTTGCGATCTCCCCCGTCCGGTCCCTGCTGCCGTCGTCAATCAGCACGATCTGCATCGCGGGATAGCTTTGCGCCAGAAGGCTGTCCAGTAGCCGGGCAAGCGTTTTCTCCGCGTTGTGGGCCGGAACCACCACGCTGACCAGCGGCATTTCTTCCAACAGAAAAACCCTCCCCCATTCCGGCTCTTGCTTCCGGGCATTTCTGTCATTGTATCATGAATAGCAGAGAATGAAAAGCTTTTTCAATTTGCTCCGGTGCGCCGCTCTTCTTCCGCTTCCGTGCCCATGCTTCCTTCCGGCCCCGCTCCCATGAAAAAATCCCGCCGAAGCGGGATTTTTTTATGTTCTTCAAAAACAGCTTACCAGATATTTTCAGATCCGGTTTCTTCGTCCTTGACCCACCAGAGCTTGTTCTGGTCGACACGAACGAACACGCAGTCAGCGCCGGCGGGAATCTTCTCCGCAATTTCTTCCGGCGTGATATTGCCGCCCAGAGGAGACTGAACATAAATCTGCACCTTGGCAGCCTTCGCCTTGCGGGCAGGAGCCTTCGGCGCGGTTTCAACCTTCTCCGCTGCTTCCTTCACCTTCCGTCCGGCGCCGCGGGCAGTCTTCTTCACTTCGATCTTTTCCGCGTCCACCGCGTCCTTCACCTTCCGGCCGGCGCCGCGGGCAGTCTTCTTCACTTCGGTCACTTCCGCTTCCACCGCGTCCTTCACTTTCTGAGCTGTGGTCTTCCTTGCTGGCATAATCCATTCCTTCCTTTCCGATGCATTCCGCAGGAATCATCCTTACGAGCGAGCATTATAGCATAGAAACCTATAAATGGCAAGGAGACGATGGGAACGGTTCTTCTCTCCTTCCCGTCTCACCTTCGGATGCCTCATCTGCTGCTCTTCTGGAAAAACCGCCCGATAACTTTCTTGAATTCATAATGTGCTGGAAGAATAGTCCGAGCACCATTCTCTACAGTAATCAAGATTTTCTGGCGAAGAATCCACAGTGAGAGATGCCGGAATGCACCCTGTTGAATTCAGGAAATTCAAAGTCATGAGCTTGACATGATGGGGAAAAATATGCCCCTGAAAACAACAAAACGATAAGACTGAGAATAGACCATAAGGAGTTAAGCATGAAGCGTTTCAGAATGCTTTTGCCGATTTGCGGCATTTGTGCTATACTGTCAGTAATTCAGACAGCGGTTTGCGGTTCATCATTCCGATGGTTCTGCCGCTGATCTGGATAATGATTGGGTTGCCAACGCTTTGGGCCGGAGGGAATATGATCAGAAAATGGATTTGCATTCTGGCGGCGATCCTGTTGCTGCCGATCGCGGGAATCGCGGAAAAAACTTCCC
>CADBLV010000080.1 GCA_902795555.1 uncultured Eubacteriales bacterium
ATCACATCGGTTCGCGCTCCCGCCTGAGCGGAACGCGAACACCCTGTTTCTCCTTTGTGAGCGCCAGTTCATCTCAGCCATTTCGTGCCGGATGACTATTTTGCAGCCACTCCGCTTCGCGCTCGTGGGCAAAATATGTCTTCGAATACCATAACACGAAAGGGGATTCAGCGCAACATGAAAATGAATCGCGAATTCATTTGCCGCTTCGCAACGTGCACCGTTCGAAAAATGTCCTTGACAGAGAATCCTTCGTTCTCCTACAATACAGAAGAGCAACAGATCCGGGCGGTGAAACGGAAGGAGGCATCGGAGCACGCGGCCTTCCGGGCTCGCCTGAATACGAAAAAAAAGAATCAGAACCTTCGTCGGCGTGGTGTTTTTGCGATGAAGGAGGAATGACAAAGGAGGCATCGGATCATATGAAAAAAATCGTCCTGTGGATGCTGGCACTGACGCTGCTGCTGGGCTGCGTGCCTGCTTCGGCAGAAGTAAAGGAAGAGATCCGCTTTTCAGAAATCCCCTGGGGAGCGGACATGGAAACGGCCTGCCGGATGTTGCTGGCGGCAGGCGTCATCAACGAGGATGGCGTGAGCCGATTTGAACAGACGGAAAAGGTTGTGAATATGCGAAGGACGGGAAGATGGCGCGGCTCGGAGACTTCCTATCCCCATTTTGTGCCGAATTTGAGGGATTATCGGATTGAGCAGGAAGAGGAATCCGCGAATGTGGAATCGGTATCTCTGATGTCCGGCATGGTAACCGGGGACTGGCTGGGAATCGAGGTTCATCACATCGAACTGGTCTTTGCGCTGGACGGGGAAACCGAAAAGCTGGTTCATGCCGAGGTGAGCCTGATGGTGAACCGGGAAAACCTGGAACCGCAGCTGGAATCCCTCTACGGTCAGGTTGACCGGAGAGTCGGATACGGCCTGTTCTGGCGGGGAGCCAACCAGACGGCGCTGCTGTATGAGCAAACGGCGATCCACTACGGCCTGCTGAACGCCAAAGAGATTGTGGACGCGGCGGAAATCAAGGTGACGACGCCGACGCCGCGCCCCAGGTCCACGCCCACGCCGGTGCCTGAACCTACGCCCGAGCCGACGCCCACGCCGGCTCCCACCTACATCCCACCCGTGGAAAACGGCCCGGAGGGATCGGACGTGCTGGATTACACGGAGGGCGGAGAAATCACCTTCCTGGGTATTCCCTGGAACAGCGACCGGGACACGGCGCTGGAAAAGCTGGCATCGGAGGGGCTGATCGCTTCGGTGCTGCCCGCGGAGGCACCCGGACACCAGGGAAACACCGGTGCTGTCATTTATCTGGAAGGAGATGAGCCGGAGATCAGCATGGTGAAGAGGCTCATGGGATGGGAGAATTATTATCTGGACAGAGAGAAGGAACTGGGCGGCCTGAAAACCTGCGCCGGATTGCCCATCGGGGCGATTCGGGTCACCTTTCGGAGAAAGGATGACCAGACGGCACTGAAGAGCATCGAGATTTATCTGAACGAGATCGACGGGGAAGCCGCGCGCAAGGTGATCTCCGAGCGGGTCAGCGCAGTGTTCGGCGAGGGAAAGGAATGCTTCGACAGACGGATTTTCTGGCTGGGAGAAAATGACACGCTGCTGCAGCTCACCTGGCGGGATTCCTACTGCCGCCTGACCTACGGCATCAACACGAATCCCAAACTCCGGTAAAACGAACGCTCCGCACAAAAAAGTGCGGAGCGCGTTAATATCTGCCCGTTTTATCTGACTGTTTCCACCTTGATGGTGTTGGTATTTCCGGGATCGCCGTTAATCTGGCCGCCGGTGAGCACCACATTGTCGCCTTTCTCCAGATGAAACAGCTCCTTTGCCAGCTTCAGATCCTGCCAGAACATCACGTCGATGGAAGAATAGGCCTCTGTCAGCACCGGCGTAATCGCCCAGGACAGATTCAGCTTTCGCCAGGCCCGTTCGCTGGTGGTGGTGCCGATGATATTCACGGGGCAGCGGAAGCGGCTCACCATACGGGCTGTGCGCCCGGAAAGGGAATTCACGACGATGGCTTTGGCGCCCACATCCACCGCCATGGCGCAGGTTGCGTGAGAGATGGCGTCCAGATTGTTGTGAATGTGGAATTTCATGGTGCGGAAGCGCTCGGCATAATCGATGCCCTTCTCGGTGAATTCCGCGGTCTGCGCCATGGTGGCCACTGCCTGTACCGGGTATTTTCCGGCCGCGGTTTCTCCGCTGAGCATGATGGCGGAGGAGCCGTCATAGACGGCGTTGGCCACGTCGGAAATCTCCGCCCGGGTGGGCCGGGGATTCTGAATCATGCTTTCCAGCATCTCCGTGGCGGTGATGACCCGTTTTCCCAGCATGCGGCATTTGCTGATCAGATATTTCTGCAGGGCGGGGACTTCCATAAAAGGAATCTCCACGCCCAGATCGCCCCGGGCGACCATCACGCCGTCGGCCACCTCGCAGATTTCCTCAATGTGTTCCACACCGCTGCGGTTTTCAATCTTGGCGATCAGATCCACGTCCTTTCCGCCGTTGGCATCCAGCAGATCGCGAATCGCCTGCACATCTTCCCGGCAGCTGACGAAGGAGGCGGCCACAAAGTCGATGTCGTGCTCCAGACCGAAAAGGATATCCTTCCGGTCCTGCTCGGACAGAAACGGCTGCTTGAGCACCTTTCCGGGAAAATTCATGCTCTTCCGGTCGGACAGCACCCCGCCGGCTTCCACCCGGCAGATCAGGTCGTTTCCGCAGATCTTTTCCACCTTCAGCACGACCAGCCCGTTGTTGATCAGCACAGTGTCGCCTTCGGAAAGCTCCTCCGTCAGGCGGCGATAGGTGACGGCTACACGGGTTTCATCCCCGACGATGTCATCGGTGGTTAAGGTGAAAGTTCCGCCGTCCTGAAGCGTGACCGGGCCGTTCGCGAAGGTTTTAATCCGGTATTCCGGGCCCTTGGTGTCCAGCATGATGGCGATGGGAAGATTCAGGGTTTCCCGAACCTTCTGAATCAGTCGGATGCGCCGAAGATGCTCCTCATAGGAGCCGTGGGAAAAGTTCAGCCGGGCTACGTTCATGCCCGCGCGGCAAAGACCGGTCAGCGTTTCTTCGTTGTCGCAGGCCGGCCCGATGGTGCAGATAATCTTGGTTTTGCGCATAGTTTTCCCCTCCTTTTGCAATCGCTTCCGCTTCGCGGATCGACCGCGAACAAAACAGCCTATCCCGCGGCCGGCCCGGTTATTCCTCCAGCGTGCATCCGCCGATGAACTCCCGCAGCAGGGACAGCGGCGGAATCTCGTCCAGCAGCGAAGGATCCACGTCCGGCAGATAGTTCAGGGCCTTGATCAGGCGCCGGGCCAGCAGATAGCTGGCGGAGGAAGAAGGCACGTCCTTCAGAAGGTCATAGGCGAACAGCTTCAGGATGGGCAGCTCATAGTGCAGGGCGGTGTTGAACATGCTGTCCGCGTTTTCCTGATAGGCAAAGATGAATTCCTGCTCTCCGGCGCGGACGCTGGGCCACATGGAGAGGGTCTGCTCCGGGGAATATCCCCTGGCGCGGTTGTCCCGAACCACCCGGCGCAAAAGCCGTACGTCCGTCGTCCGGATCCGGTTGTGGTCGTCCAGGTTCAGGCAGGTGAGGGCACTGACGAACACCCGATACAGCTCATCCGCCGGCAGCAGGTTGCTGATGGCGGGATTCAGCCCGTGCAGGCCTTCCACCACAATGATCTCTCCGCTCTCCAGGCGAATGGGCGGGGTCAGATAATCCTTTTCTCCCGTGGTGAAATCAAAATTGGGCATAAACACTTCCTCCCCAGACAAAAGCCCGTTCAGGGAGTCTGCCAGCAATTTGGTATCCAGGGCATCGATCGTCTCGAAATTGGTTTCCCCATAGGCGTTTCGGGGCAGATCGGCCCGGTTGATGAAGAAATCGTCCATGGAGATTCGGCGGGAATGATGGCCGTACATCTGCAGATGGATGGCCAGCCGGCCCGCAAAGGTTGTTTTTCCGCTCGAAGAGGGGCCGGCCACCAGCACGATGTGCTTGTCCTGCTCATGAATCTTTCGGGCTATCTCATTGATGGCGGCTTCGTGCAGCGCTTCATTCACCCGGATAAACTCCCGCAGACGGTTTTCCTCGATGAGCCGGGTTACATCCGTCACGTTGGTGACCCCCAGAATCTCGCACCAGTGCGCGCTCTGGGAGAAGATCTCCAGGTGCTTCGGCCGGTATACATACGGCGCGGCATGATCGAAGTCCGCTCCGGCGGGCAGCTGGAGCACAAATCCGCCCCGCAGCTCAAACAGCGTGAAAACCTTCACATATCCGGTGGAAACCGTCATGGCGCCGTAAAAATATTCCCACATGCCGTCGATGGAATACATATTGAAATAGGGAACGGGGCGATGACGCAGAAGCTCCACCTTGTCCGGTTGGCCCTCTTCCTCGAAATATGCGATGGCGTCCTCCCGGGTCCATTGCTTCTTTTCAAATTTCAGATCCAGATCCACCAGCCGACGCATCTCGTTTTCCAGCCGGACGATATCCTGCCTGTGCAGCTCCATGCCCGGCAGCCGGACAAAGACGCCGTATCCGACGGAATACTCAATCCGAACCCGCTGATAGGGATAGAGATGGCGCAGGGCCAGCAGCATCACGAAACGCAGAGAGCGCTCATAAACGCGGCGCCCTTCTTCGTGCTCCAGGGTCAGGGGCATCAGTGAACAGTCCTGCAGCAGCGGATCGTTCAGCTCCCGAACCACGCCGCCGCTCAGGGCGGCCAGCGTTCCCCGGGGGAATGCGCCTAGCGCCGTCAGGCAGTCGCGGACGGTTTTGCCTTCCGGGAATTCCATCTGTCTGTCCATGGTTGAAATGATCATGACACGTCCTCCTTCACGGTTCGAATGGTCTGAATGGTTCGAATGATTTGAATGATCCGTTGATTCAATCGAAGGGCATGGAGCCCGATTCGGCGCTGAGCAGTTCCTCGTCCGGATCCGGCGGGGTTCCGTGCTCCGCCACATACCGTTCCAGACGGCGCTGCATCTGCAGCTGCTTGGTGTGAATATAGGCCACGTTGGCCGCGGTGGCCGGCGCGGTGGTCCGGTGCATGATGCGCTTCCCGTCGTCGTCAATCCGGAACCGCAGCCGCATCAGAATCCGGCCGTGATTCTTGCATCGGGCTGCCGCCACATATCGATCAGCGCTCTGTTTTACATATTCGCCGTCCAGCGTCATAACCCTTCCGCACCGGGGACAGACCGGATGCAGCACGCTCTCGCTGG
>CADBLV010000081.1 GCA_902795555.1 uncultured Eubacteriales bacterium
AACAACAAGCTGCTTTTCGAAATGACCGCCAAATACGGCACGCCGTATTTCAGCAACTATATCAACAGCGACATGGAGCCCAGCGATGTGCGCAGCATGTGCTGCCGGCTGCGGCTGGACCTGCGGGAGCTGCGGAAAAAGAGCGGCGGCTTCTTCGGCAGCGGCGAATCGACCGGATCCATCGGCGTCGTGACCATCAACATGCCGCGGCTGGCCTATGAGGCGACGGACGAAGCGGATTTCTACCGCCGGCTGGACAAACTGATGGACATCGCCGCGCGCAGCCTGAAGACCAAGCGCACCGTGATTACCAAGCTGCTGGACGGCGGCCTGTATCCGTATACCCGGCGGTATCTGGGCACCTTTGAAAACCACTTCAGCACCATCGGTCTGGTTGGCATGAACGAGGCGGCCCTGAACGCCAAATGGCTGAAAATGGATCTGACCCATCCGGAAGCTCAGAAGTTTGCCCGGGATGTGCTGAACCACATGCGTGAGCGCCTGAGTGATTATCAGGAAATGTACGGCGATCTGTATAACCTGGAAGCGACGCCCGCCGAATCCACCACCTATCGCTTTGCCAAGCACGACAAGGAGCAGTATCCGGACATCATTACCGCCAACGAGAACGGGACGCCCTATTACACCAACTCCTCCCACCTCCCTGTGGGATACAGCGAAGATATCTTCTCCGCGCTGGACGTTCAGGACGAGCTGCAGACCCTTTATACCTCCGGCACCGTGTTCCACGCCTTCCTGGGCGAGAAGCTGCCGGACTGGAAGGCCGCGGCGACCCTGGTGCGGAAGATTGCGGAAAACTATAAGCTGCCCTATTACACCATGAGCCCCACCTATTCCGTGTGCGCCAGCCACGGCTATCTGGCCGGAGAGGTTTCCGTTTGCCCCCATTGCGGCGCGAAGACGGAGATTTACAGCCGGATTACGGGATATTACCGGCCCGTTCAGAACTGGAACGACGGCAAGGCCCAGGAATTTAAGGATCGGCTGGTGTACGACATCGGCCATTCCCGCCTGACCCACAAGGGCCCCAGGCCCCTGCAGACGGAGGAGCCCGCGCAGGCTCCCGCGGCGAAGGAAGCGGCTCAGGCCCAGGCTCCGGCAGCGGCCGTGAAGACGGACATTCCGCAGACCGGCGCGCCGGCGACGGAAGCCTCAGCGGACGAAAAGAAGACCCGATGCGGCGTGCGGGCGCTGCTGTTTGTCAGCCAGACCTGCCCCAACTGCAAGCTGGCCATCAACCTGCTTGAAAAGGAAGGCTTCCTGTTTAAAAAGGTGCTGGCCACAGAGAATCTCGACCTGACGAACAAATACGGCGTGAAGCAGGCGCCGACCCTGATCGTGCTGGACCAGAACGGAACGGATTTTGTGAAATATAAGGGCGTTTCGGAAATCAAGGGGATGCTGATGGCCCGGCAGGCCGGATGACGGAAGAAGGATTGGCTGAACAGATGACAGATCTTATTGTGATCGGCGGAGGGCCCGCCGGGATGACCGCGGCGCTTTACGCCCTGCGGAACGGCAAATCGGCGCTCATTCTGGAAAAGCACGGATTCGGGGGCCAGATTACCTACAGCCCGAAAGTGGAAAACTGGCCCGGCACCGCCCAGATGAGCGGGAATGCCTTCGCGGAGGCGATGCTGGATCAGATCCTGGCCATGGGGGCAGAGGTGGATCTGGCGGAGGCCGTTCGCATTGAGGATCGGGACGGCGTGAAGGCTGTGTATACGGAGGACGGAAGCGTTCATGAAGGCCGGGCCGTCGTGCTGGCTACCGGCGTGAAGCACCGGATGCTGGGCCTGGCGGGCGAGCAGGACCTGGTTGGCGAAGGAATCAGCTTCTGCGCGGTTTGCGACGGCGATTTCTATTCCGGAAAGACCGTTTGCGTGGCAGGAGGCGGCAATTCCGCGCTGCAGGAGGCCATTCTCCTGGCCGGAAAATGTGAAAAGGTGATCATGCTGCAGGATCTGGACTTTTTTACCGGGGAAAAGAAGCTGCAGGAGATCCTGTTTTCCCGGCCCAATGTCGAAGCGCACACCGGCGTCAGGGTTTCCTCCCTGCATACGGAAGGCGGAGAGCTGCGGGGCGTCGGCATGACGGAAAAGGCTTCCGGACGGGAGGAGATCATCCCCTGCGACGGCCTGTTTGTAGCCATCGGCCTGATTCCGGAAAACGAAGCTTTCGCGGATCTGGCGGAACTGGACGGGCAGGGATATTTTGCCTCGGATGAATCCTGTGAAACCCGCACCCCGGGGGTGTTTGTGGCCGGGGATTGCCGGAAAAAACAGGTGCGCCAGCTGACCACCGCCGCCGGGGACGGGGCGATCGCCGCGCTGGCGGCCTGTCGATATATCGATAGTCTGTAAATGATCGGGCATGAAAACTCTGCTTCATGACCCATCGGTCCATGAAAGAGCGGAGACATGATGACAAAAAAACCGGGAGATCGGCCGAAACGGCCGGTCTCCCTCTTTTTCCGCAGGAGTCGCTCCCGGGGAGCGTTTCCAAATTCACGGATCTGCTTTGAACCACAGCGGATTCTGTTCAAATCCGCACATGGCTCATTTTGAAACACATCCTATTCCGCTTCCGCGCCGAGCATCCATTCCAGATCCTCACTGCCGCAGGCGGGACATTTTCCCCTGTCATGCCGGTCTTCAAACACCTTCCCGCAGGCGGCGCACCGGCGGCCCAGCAGAAAGCTCCGGAAGGGATACAGCACCCCGTCCGCCATCTCCGCCGAGACGAAGGCCCGATCTTCCCCCAGGGTGTCAAGCCGTTTCATCCAGGCGGACCGGCTCAGGCCGAACAGGGGCGCCCGGGCCTGACGGGGGCGGTTGTATCGGATGACATCCACCAGCGGCACCGGGGCCAGCAGATTGCGGGCGAAGATGTCCGCCTCCGCTTCCAGACCGCTGTCGGCGCTGAATCCGGGACTCATCTGATCCGGATAATCCCGGAAATGATTCATGAAAAGATGGCCGAGCTCATGGCTGATGGCCCAGCGGAGCCGCCCGGGATCCCGGACTTCATCGCGATAGATGACAAAGAAGGAGGGATAGGCGATGGTGATCGCGTCGGTCATCCCCAGGGCGGCGGGCAGATTCCACGGAAGCCAGGACGGGTTCTGCATCACTTCGCTCAGCGGAAGCGTCGAGATCCCGGCCAATCCAGCCACCTCCAGAGGATCCACGGGCAGGCGGCTGACCCCATAATCCTGCAGCACGGAGCAGGCATAGCGGACGGCTGTGTCCGAACGGGGAATGAATGACATAGGCGCCGCCTCTCCTTCCCTTGAAAAATGCATTTTGCCGCTTTTGATTCAAACAGAATTATTCTATCACACCCTACCGCATTTCACAACCCGGGAAATATCAGAAAAGTTTGCAAACCACGGCGCGCCGTGCTATAATCTGCATGTTCCGCTTTCGGAACGCTTCCTGATTTCGACGATTTTGAAAGGATTGATTGGTTTCATGGGTCTATGGCTTGCCCTGATCCTGTGTCTTGCGCTGTCGGCCTTCTTTTCGGCCACGGAAACGGCTTTCTCCGCTTCCAACAAGGTGAAGCTGAAAACCGTGTCAGGATCCCGCAAAGTCAAAGCGCAGCTCGCGCTGGAGCTGCTGGAGAAATACGATTCTCTGCTGACAACGGTGCTGATCGGAAATAATATCGTCAATATCGCCGGCGCGGCGATTGCCACCGTGATTTTTACGACCCGGATTCTGCCCGGCCGGGAAAGTCTGGCGGCGACGGTGGCCTCCGCGGTGATGACTGTGCTGGTGCTGTTCTTCGGCGAGGTGGGCCCCAAAACCCTGGCGAAACAGCAGCCCGAAAAACTGGCCATGGCGGTCGCCCCCATCATTCGCCCCCTGATGATCCTGCTCCGCCCGCTGGATCTGCTTTTCAGCCAGTGGCGCAAACTGCTGGCCCGCCTGGTGAAGCCGGATCCGGAGGAAAACCAGATTGAGGATGAGCTGATTACCATCATCGACGAAGCGCAGACCGAAGGCGATATCGAAGAGGATGAAGGACAGCTGATCCGCTCCGCCATCGGCTTTCATGAACAGAACGCCGCGGACATCATGACGCCCCGGGTCGACGTTACGGCACTGGAGGACACAGCCAGCATTGAGGAAGCCGCGGAGCTTTTCCGGGTGACCTGGTATTCCCGCATCCCTGTTTATCACGAGGATCTGGATCATATCGTCGGCATCCTGCATGAGAAGGACTTCTACAAGAAGACCCACGAAGGATGCACCGATATCCGCGAGATCATGAAAGAAGCCTATTTCGCCCCGGCCAGCCTGTCTGTGGGGAATCTGCTGCGCCAGTTCCAGAAGGCGAAAACGCATCTGATCGTGCTGCTGGATGAATACGGAGGGACCGAGGGCATCGTTACCCTGGAGGACGTGCTGGAGGAGCTGGTCGGCGAGATCTACGACGAGCATGACGAAGTGAACGAAGAGGTTGTGGAGAAAGAGGACGGCAGCCTGATCGTGGACGCCAGCATGCAGCTTCCGGAACTGCTGGAGAAATATGAGATTCCCAATACGTATGACGCGGACACGGTCGGGGGCTGGGTTGCGGAAATGCTGGAAAAGGTTCCGGAAACCGGCGATTCCTTTGTCCTGCGGGGACATCGCTTCAAAGTGACGGAAATGGACGGCTTCCGCGTGACCCGCGTCGAAGTGAGCGAAGAGCCGGAAGAGCCGGAGAAGGCAGAGAAGGCAGACGTGAGCCCGCAGCCCACAGAGGAGACAACGGCCGCCCCGACGAACGGACCGGAGGACGCGGAATCAAACCCTGCCATCTCCGGGGCGACAAACGGATAAAACGAAAACGAATGAATTCGAATGGACTCGAATGAACCCGAACGAACTCGAATGAACCCGAAAAAGAACGGAACGGCCTTTCAGCTGTTCCGTTCTTTTAACGCTTTTTCCACCACGGTTCGGAAAGCGGTGTTATCCGTCATCCGGGCAATCGCCTCTACCGCCATCAGCAGCAGGTCGTGCTCGCTGACGTTTCCCCGGGCGCCTTTGGTGATTTCATAGATCAGGCTTTCCGATCTGTGAATGTTTCGCTGGTAGGTTTTGTAGGCCTCTTCCATGCTGAACGGATCCTTTTCCGCGTCCTGATTTTCGACCTGTTTGCTGTCTGCGTTCTGCACTGTTTCGCTCATGCCTCTGTTCTCCTTTCTATTCTTCCGCCTGATGCTCTGTCCTCCCGATGCCGATCAGGGAGGTGACGGTTCGCACAAACTCTTTCTTCTTATACACAGCCAGCTTGTTCAGCATCCGGCCGCGGAAAACCAGCGCCATCGTGTTGCCGCCGTCCAGGTTCAGCGCCTGCTGCACCCCGTGTTCCTTCATGATTTCGGCCATCCGCTGCAGGGTGGTTCCCTTGCTGTCCTTCCGCCGCCCCTGCGCGGACAGGAGAAAATAATGTCCCGGCTCAATCATCCCCAGGGCGTGCCGCGGTTCAATGCTCTTATAATAGGTGTAGACCAGGTCGTTGATCTCCCCGTTCCGAATCAGGATCGGGCCGAAGCTGAAGACATTCCGGGCGCCCGCGGCCAGCAGCTCCTCGGCGGTGATTTCATTGCAGGCGTAAACCCGCAGCGTCCCATCGGAGAATTGGGCCAACATGTCCAGATTTGGCAGGTGGTGACCGGTTTTCCGATTGGTTTTGTCTGAAATCAGCCGCCCTTCCCGGATGATGATTCCGACGGTTTCCCCTGTCTGGATCCGGTTGGCGTAAAAGTCATCAGAGAAGGAGAGAACAAATTGTTCATCCCGGCTGATGACATAGGGATAGCGGAAGCTGCGGCCGGGATGCTCCGGATCGGTGACCGCGGCGCGGAAAGCCTCCCCGTTTCGGGTGCGGATCTCTGTCTCGAACCACTCCAGCGGGATGGCGGAATCCTCCCGCCGTGTGATGGTCACCTGCAGATCCCGCCCCAGATAAATCCAAAGGCCTTCCTCATCGTTTTCGTAGAAATATTCATCGCCTTCCGCCAGATAACCTTCCGCGTCCCGGGCGGGCCAATCCGGCACGGGCGTGGGGGCGGGAGTGGCCAGGGGCTGCAGCGTGGGACGGGGCGCTTTCAGAGCCCGGTCGGAAAAGAGCAGCGCCCAGGTCTGGCTGTCTACTTCCCCGGTTTCCGGAAGACCGTTTGCCTGCTGGAAGGCCCGGACGGTTTTCGCCGTGTCCTCGGTGTATTTTTTGGTAAACTGGTTACTGTTGTAATACCCCAGCTCGTACAGACGGGCCTTGACCGATTTGACCGCCTCTCCTTTGTCCCCGACGGCCAGCGGCACAAACGCCGTTTCCTCTTTGGCGGATTCCGCGGCAGCACCGGGCAGGATCCGGCTCCTGACGATTCCGCCGAACACGTCCGACGCGGCCAGGAGGAACAGCATCAGGAGCAGGATGATCCGAAAACGTTTCAATCTGATTTCCTCCTCCCCATCATGTCATGTGAAAATCGTTGACTTTAAAGGGCTTTTTCTTTCCAGACACCGGGAATCCCAACAGACGAGTCCCAGCCGTGGGGCATTGATCTGCGTCAAATGCTCTGTGAACTGCAGATGCACATCCGGCATTCTGTCCGATGGACGGAGCCGGCTTTTCTCCCGCTTCGCGGGCAAGGACAAAGTCAACCTCTTTCCATACTATCGAAAACGGAAGAAAAGTCAAGCGTCAGATGGAAAACAGAGGCGCGGAAGCTTGAAAGGCAGGGAGAATTCTGATATGATATCTTTAAGACCTATGGGACCTGCGAGTCCTGCGAAACAGCGTTAACCTGCGAACAAAAAGAGAAATGTGGGAGAGAAAACCGATGAAGAAAAATGGCCTGAATACGCGTTTGATCGGAATTGTGCTGATCTGTGCAATGGTGCTGTGTACGATAAACATTCCATTGGCCGCTGTGTCTGAGGGTGCTGCCGCGTTGGGCGGTTTTTCCGGCGAACCGGTTTATCTGTATGGGAACGCGCCGATTTCCGAGTTTGATTTTTCCGGGAAGGAAGAACTGACTACCCAATGGAACGGAGCCGATGATCTCGTTTTCGGGGGGATCTGGTATGCGCAGAAAAGTCTGCCGGACGGCATCACCATGCTGAACGGCGCCACGGGAAAAGCATTGGTGCTGGCCAAAGATGCGAACGATGAACAAACAGATCCCGGTCACGGTAAGCCCACCAAATACGCGCTGGAATTCATCTCCGGCGACGAAAGGCTGAAAGGCGCGGTCAGCATCAAGGAACCGGAAGGTGTGCTTCGAATTAACTACGATGCCCTGGCAGAGCCCGGGGAAGCGGTGTTCCGGATTACGCTGGAGAATGACCGCTACTGGTATCAGCAGGAAAAAACGCTACGGGTGGCTGATTTTGCGGAGAATCCTCCTTTTGTTGTTCCGGATGTTCCGGTGATTCTGCGGATGGAAAAAGGCAAGGCATTTTTCCTCCTTCCCCGCGGCGGAAATCAGAACAGCAGCCTGATTTACAGGGCCGCCGCCGCGGTGATGACCGGCGGGAATATTAATGAGGTCGGGGAGAACAGGCGAAAGAGCTCGAATCAGAATTTACTGGAAGCCTATCCGAGCATCACCTATACGGAGCAGAAGCGTGCATACACGGCAACCGAGGAGGGCGTGTATGATTTCGAAATGGAGCTTCTTTATGCCAACCATCTTGTTTTCATATTGCCCTGCCGGCTGTGCGTGTCGGATGAGCAGATCAGCGGCCCGGCCAATCTGCAGCCGGGGGAGACGGGCCGATACAGCCTCAGGGGGAACGGCGGGAATATCCGCTGGAGCCTGGAGGGGAAGGACGCGACTGTGGACGAGGGGACCGGCGAGGTAACGATCAACGCGGATGCCGAGCTCGGACGCCTGCTGATGCTTACCGCGACTCCGGAAGACGGCGGAACACCGATCAGCATGAATATCCAGGTGGCTGTGTTCGGATTTGACGCAGCTGCTACAGAGACGGAAGAAAGGGCCGGCTTCCGATTCCCGGTTTTGAACGGCGTTGGATGGAAAACGGAGCAGGGAGACGGGGGCCGGCTGTATCGGGCCTTCATCACGGACGACAGCGGCCTCCTGAATCAGGAAAACGTTTCTCTCGGAACGAGCAAACTTTTCGTTGATGACGACGCGCCCGCGGATGAATATGACAGGCAGAACATCATCACAGGAGAGGATATTCAGCGCCGGGAAATCCGGATTGACGGAAACAAGGCGTATCTGTATACCCGGAAAGACGCGGACAACAACGGGTGGAATGTGTATCAGGGATTGATTATCTATCCCAGAAACAACCGTGTCCTGCAGGTTGGGTTTGCGGCAGGGCGTCAGAATAAACCGATTGACGACGTGCAGCCGATTGGGCTGGACTGGCTGGAAAACTATGCCGCGATGATTCATTACGATAAGCCGGCGGATCTGGCCGGCCGTGAGGATGCCATGCTGACATTGAGCGTGGCGGAAAATGCCGCGCCGGTTCTCAGCCCTGGCCAGAATCTGCAGTTGACCGCCGCTGTGGCCAATCCGGAAAAGGTGAACGCGGAGAGAGGAAACGGCGGGGTGCTGTGGACCGTGACCGACGCGGTTTCCGGCGCCGCGACCGAGGCGGCGACCATTACCGAGGACGGACTGCTGACAGCGGCGAAGAAGATGAACGACGCGGCCACGGTTCGCGTTACGGCGACCACTGAATACTTCCAGACAACAGCTTCCCTGGATGTGACCATTTATCCGCCGATTCAGAAAGTAGAAACGGATCCGAAAGAGGTGACCCTTTACGCGGGGTCGGATCAACCTGTAACGGTTCGGGCCGTCGTGTCGCCTGAATCGGTGCCGCCGGTTGGGTTGATCTGGCAGGCGAAAAAGGAAGGAATCGTGGAGGTTGTTCCGGGAGAGGACGGAACGGCTGCCTTCAAAGCGCTCACGGAGGGCAAGACACAGGTGACTGTGAAGGAGCCCGGCGGAAAGAGCGCAGTGGTGAAAGTGAATGTGGTCGAGCCTGTGACGGAGGTAACGCTGAGCGCCAAGGGCAAAGCAGCGCCCGGGAAGACCGTGACGGTTTCCGCGGCGCTGGAACCCAAGAAGGCCGGGAACAAGAATCTGGAATGGTCACTGGATGTGGATGAAACCGTGGCGACGATTAACGCCAAGGGC
>CADBLV010000082.1 GCA_902795555.1 uncultured Eubacteriales bacterium
ACCGTCGGCATGAAATACACGCCCCGGAAGAAGGAAGAGCCCTTCAGCTTCTGATTCAGCAGCACGGCCATGATCAGCGCCAGCGGAATAATGAACACCAGCTTCAGCGCCGCGTATTCGAAGGTCACGCCCACGCTGTTCCAGAACTTGGCGTCGGAAAGCATGGTGGTGATATTGCGCAGCCCGGTATAGCGGGTATGCGCCGAAATCCCGTCATAATTAAAGAGGATATAGCGGAAAATCCACACAAACGGATAGATGGAACAGACCGCCAGAAAGATCAGCGCGGGAGACAGCATAACCCAGCTGGCCACGCCGCCGCTTTCTTTCAGCCGCATTTTCTTATTCGTCGGTCTGGGCGTCCGGGTTGTCGGCGCCAGCTGCGGATTGACGTAATTGCTCACGCGGAACAGTCTCCTTTCCAGTCGGAATGGAAACGCCGTCCGTCCAGGAATTCACAGGGCCTGGCGCGGACGGCGCTCCGTCACATCAGCTTCGGAGGAAGCTGACTCAGTTTATTGCTTACTTATCCAGCCAGGTCACAGTACCGGCGGAGGGATGCAGCGGATCGTAATCGCTGATCACCAGGCGCTTCACGCTGCCATAGGAGATGTCCTCATCATAAGCGGCGTTGTACCGGGTGTTCAGATCGTTGATCGCTTCATCGATGTCCATATGGCCCATGATCGCGTTCCACAGCTGGGTCCGGTAGTCGTCGCCGGTCAGGTTGATGGTGGGAACGGCGGGATACACGGATTCATAAGGCAGCAGGCTGAAGTCCGCCATCCGGCCCATCTTGCTCTTGTCGATCTTCTCATCAATGTAGGAGGTGATGGGCAGATCGAAGCCGCCTTCCATGTAGCCAACCAGGAACTCTTCGCTCTGGAAGAATTTGATCACTTCCCAGGCCGCGTCCTTGTTCTGGCATCCTTCCAGCATCAGATAACCCTTGTTGGGGTTCACCTGCAGCGCGCCCTTGATTTCGCCGTCCAGGGAGGGAACAGGAGCCACGCCCCACTCAAAGGCTTCCACCGGGAACTGATTGGTGAAGACGCCCGCTTCCTGAGAAGCGTTGCCCCACAGCGCGAAGGAACCGGCAGCGAACTGCGCCCGCATGTTGTCCACGCCCTGCTGATCCGGATAGGCGACAGCCACCAGCTCGCGGCCCGCTTCCAGGAAGGGCTTGTAGCCGGAGAAGTCGAACTTGCCGTTGGCGTAGTCATAATAGAACACGCCGGAAACCTGAGCCATCATTTCCAGCTGACGCTCAAAGGGAGAAGAGGAGGTGAAGCCGATGCCGTAGGTCACGGGGTTGTTCGCCGCGCCGTCTTCGGTGATCTTCTTCGCCATAGCCACATACTCCGCCAGGGTGGCGGGAATGCTGTCAAAGCCGGAAGCCGCGAGCAGCGCCTTGTTGTACTCAATGCGCACGCCGGAACGCTGGCCGCTGGGAACCCAGTAAATCGCGTCGCCGATGGCGTTCAGGCCTTCGTACTTGTGGTTAAAGGGATCGTTGACCTTCTGATACTCTTCATCCGCGGTGATGTAGGGGGTCAGATCCACCACGGCGTTCATGTCCACCATGTTCTTCAGGGTCACGCTGTGGCCGATGATATCCGGCGCGGTATTGCCCTCGATCGCCATCATGATGGAGTTCTCAAAATCGTCCGTCATGATCGTCATCTTGATCTCGATGTCCTCATGAGAGGCGTTGAACTTCTCGATCATCGCGCTCATGTAGGTTTCATCGTGCCGGTCATTGGACCAGTAGTTGATGACCGTCTTGTCCGCCAGGGCGGGAACGGCAGCCAGTACCAGGGAAAGAGCCATCACGATGGCTACCAGCAGAGAAATCCGTTTTTTCATGTGCTTTCCTCCTTCAAATTCAGAAAATGTTGTTGTGTAACATTTCCATTTATTGTATAGCATATTCCAGACAAATTTTCAACCGTATTTTTGTATATCTTTAAATAAAATTGGTGAATTGTTGATATTATTTGCATAAATTATTGTTAATTTTGATGAATTCGGCCTTACACACAATTGATTTTCCCCAAAAGGTCATGTAAGATATAGTAAATGAGAAAACACAGGAGGAAACCACCATGAAAACCTATCTGGAGCAGGTTCTCGCCCCCAGAATTCAGGGGGACGGCGGCTGGGTGGAATACGTATCGGAGGAAGGCGATCAGCTGACGCTGATCTTCCGGGGAGAGTGTTCCAAATGCCATATGCTGGACCGCTGTACCGCCTGGATGGAATCCAGAATTCTCGAGGATACCGGGCGGACCCTTCATATCCGCTCCCTTCGCAGGAAACCGTTTTTCTGGGACAACAACTGATGCTGTAAAGGAGGACGCACCATGGCGCATGTAGAAGTCGTCCGCCGCTCCATGCGGCCGGAGGAATGGACCGCCCTTCGCTTTTCCTGGCTGAAGCGGGGCGTGATTGAGGACCGGGAGGAAATACTGACCTGGCGGATTCAGGATGCCCGCCAGACCGCGGAGCAAACCTATGAATTCAACGACGGGCCGGAGCGGGATCTTCGCAGGGGGGATCTGTATTTCACCCCGGACGGCACCGCCTTTATCCGCGCGGAAGCGGATATTCCGGAACGTTTTAAGGGAAAGAAAGTGTATCTGCATCTGCACACCGCCGCGGAGATGATCGTGAAAATCAACGGGCGCTATGTGGGCGGAATCGATCCGAACCGGGACCGGGTGCTGCTGAACGGCTATGTGGACCAGGATCATCTGCGGATTGAAATCGAAGCCTATAACCGGTCCAAGCCGGACGATGAGCGGAATCCGGAGGTCATGGCGGTTCGGGGATGCCGGCAGGTTTTTGAGGGCGGGTATCTGGTGACCCTGCGGGAAAACGTGCTCAGTCTCCTGTACGACTACACCCTGCTGATGGATATCGCCCAGTCCGGTTACTTCAATGAGGATTACCGGCATTTTCTGTTCACGGA
>CADBLV010000083.1 GCA_902795555.1 uncultured Eubacteriales bacterium
ATACCGGCGACCTGGCCTGGTGCGATGAGGACGGCTTCTACTGGTATGTGGGCCGGGCGGACGACGTGATCAAGAGCAGTGGATATCGCATCGGGCCGTTTGAAATCGAGAGCGTCATTATGGAACTGCCCTACGTGCTTGAATGCGGCGTTTCCGCCGCGCCGGACGAAATCCGCGGCCAGGTTGTGAAGGCCAGCATCGTGCTGACGCCCGGCACGGAAGGGACCGAGGAGCTGAAAAAGGAAATTCAGAACTACGTCAAACAGCATACGGCCCCGTATAAATATCCCCGCATCGTGGTGTTCCGGGATGAGCTTCCCAAAACGGTGTCCGGAAAGATTCAGAGGGCTTTGCTGTGATCAACACAACGCTGTGCTATCTGATGCGGGCCGGGGAAGTGCTCATGCTGCACCGAACTAAGAAGGAAAACGACCTGAACCGCGACAAATGGATCGGTCTGGGCGGCAAGTTTGAGGACCGGGAAAGCCCGGAGGACTGCGTCCTGCGGGAAGTGAAAGAGGAAACGGGTCTTACCCTGACCTCCTGGCGCTATCGGGGCATTGTGACCTTTGTGAACGATCTGTATGAAACCGAATATATGCATCTGTTTACCGCCGACGGTTTCACCGGGGAGATGATTCCCTGTGACGAAGGGGATCCGGAATGGATTCCCTGGGAAAAGCTGGGAGAGCTGCCTCAGTGGGAAGGGGATCGGATCTTCCTGCGGCTTCTGCGGGAGGATGCTCCTTTTTTCTCGCTGAAGCTGGTGTACAGCGGAGAAAAACTGCTGGAGGCTGTGCTGAACGGGAAGCCTGTGCCGGCGGGCGGCAAACCCGCGCCGGTCACCGAAACCGCGGACGGCAGGGCTGTGCCTGATCCCGGGACATCAGGCGGCAAGCTCACGCTTGACAAACAGGGGGCCTGTGAGGTTTAATAGTGCCGTTGTGGATTTTTACCGGAAAGCCGGAGAGGCTCCGGTGATGGAGGATGAGCCATGGTTCCTTTCGTAACGATGCTGCTGCAGACGGTCGGTGCGATTTGCGCTGTCTGTCTGGCTGTGATGATGATCTATCAGCTGGTGCTGAGTTTCTTCGGCTTCGGCCGGAAGGAGAAGGATTATCAGGATCACGACCCGGAAAGCCGGTTTCTCGTGCTGGTGCCGGCGCACAACGAAGAAAAGGTGATCGGCGATATCGTGCACAATCTGCAGCAGATGGATTATCCGAAAGAGCTGTATGATTTTTACATTATTGCCGACAACTGCACAGACCGGACGGCGGAAACAGCCCGGGAGCTGGGCGCGAAGGTGATCGAAACCTGCAAGGAAGGGCCGGACAGCCCCACCGGGAAGCCCATCGCTCTGCGAAAGGCGCTGCTGTCTCTGGGGGATTATCAGAACCGATATGACCTGATGATGATTTTTGACGCGGACAACCTGATGGATACGAATATGTTCCGCGAGGTCAACAGCCAGTATCTGGACAAGGGCAAGCCGGATTTCATCCAGTGCTATCTGGGATGCAAGAATAAAAACGGCCCCATTGCCTGGATTGATTATTCGGGCTTTACCCTGTCCAACCGATTCTTCCAGCTGGGCAAGCATCGCCTGGGCATCAACTGCGGCATCGGCGGCACGGGCTTTGCCATGTCCACCCAGTATCTTTATGAGCGGGGTGGGTGGACGACCCGCTCTCTGACGGAAGATTTTGAAATTCAGGTTGAAGCGACCATGGAGGGCCGTCGAATCCTGTGGAATCACAATACGCGGGTCTATGACGAAAAACCCACGCAGTTTAAAGCTTCTCTCCGGCAGAAGAATCGCTGGGGTCAGGGCCGCTGGTATGTGACGATTCACGAAACGGGGAATCTGTTCCGGTGCTTTCTGAAAGGCCGGATCAGCGTGTGGGAATTCATGAGCGTGCTCACGCATATGTACACGGGCAGCGTGTATCTGATTGTGATCATTCAATCGTTATGCACGGGGATCCTTGGCCTGCTCGAACCCGGAAAGGCCATGGCTGATCCATCCCTGGGAAGCACGCTGTACAGCATCTGTGTATTCATCTACAGCTTCTTCTTCCTGTTTTACTACGCGGACTGGGTGGACAACGGGAATCGGTTCAGCCTGAAAACCCTGCCGACCATGATTGCTTCCTTTGTTGCCAATACGATCATCGGGATGGTCAGCCAGATCTACGGCCTGATCAAGTGCAGAGATCAGGTGCACTGGGCCAAAACCGAGCATGCGATCGACGCCGCTCAGACGATTCACGGCGCGAAGACGATCAAGCTGCCGCCGAAGGCAGCGTAAACCGGGTTTTTTCCGCGTCGACAGCCTGTCGGCGCGGTTTTTAACGCGAATGGGTGCGCTTCGCAGACGCGAAAGGGTGCGCTTCACAGACGCGAACCGGCGTATTCAGACACAGACGGCAATTTTCACAGAGGTGGGAACACATGAAAGAAACAACGCGTACGGCCTGGGTGACCGGAGCTTCCAGCGGGCTGGGGCTGCACACGGCCATGGCCCTGCGGGACGCCGGATGGCGGGTGATCGCCGGGGCCCGCAGCTATCCGGAGAAAAGGGAAGAGCGGGAGGGTATCCTCTGTCTCCCCCTGGATGTGACGGATGAAGGAAGTGTTCAGGCTTTTTGCGACAGGGCCCTGGAGGCTTCCCCGCGGGTGGACGCGGTGGTTCAATGCGCCGGGATGCTGGTGCTGGGTTCCTGCGAGGAAACCACCACGGAGGAATATCGCCGCGTGATGGACACGAATTTCCTGGGGATGGTTCGGATGAACCGGGAGATTTTGCCTGTGATGCGGAGGCAGGGAGGCGGAAAGATCATTCTTTTCTCCTCCATCAACGGCCTGATGGGCATTCCCTTTCAGAGTGCCTACACGGCCAGCAAGCATGCCATTGAGGGCTATGCCGAATGCCTGGCCCTGGAGACGAAACCTTTCGGCATTCAGGTGACGCTGATCGAGCCCGGCGATCACCGGAGCGGGAGCGAGAAATACCGTCCCCATGCCCGGGCCATGGGCCCTGAATCTCCCTACGCGGAGGCCTATGAAAGCGCGACCGCGGTGATCCGGAGGGACGAGACATCCGGATCGGATCCGGACGTTCTGGGCCGGAAGGTGGCCCGACTGCTGGAAAAAAGCCGAATGCCCCTGCGAAAGCGAATCGCCAGCGGGGATCAGCATCTGGCGGCGGAAATTCACCGTCTGCTGCCCGCCGGGCTGAATGCCCGGATTTTAACGCGATACTATGTAAGGGGGAAGCGCTCATGAGCGAAAAGAAAATGGGAATGAAGCAGAGGGTCATCCGGCTGACGGCCGCGATCATGACGCTGATGCTGATTTGCGGCGCGGCGATGGCGGAGGACAATGAGTTGAGCGTGACCGAGACGGTTGAAGAGACCGTGACTGCTCCCGCTTCCGCGACGGAAGAAACAGCCGCCGCTCCCGTGCTGGAAGAAACGGCTGCCGTTCCCGTGGCGGAAGCTCCCGTGGCTTCTGTGACCCCCGACGGATATCAGCTGGACGCGGAAGGCTTTCTCACCGGGGAAAACCCGGGGCCGGCCTATATCCTGGAGGACGAGGAAAAGGGCCTGTGGCAGTATGCCTCCAAAACCCTGGCCGTCACCATCCGCCGGACCCGGGAAAAGGTGAAAAAAAAGACCCGCGAATACTGTGTGGCGGACATTCGCACCCGGGAAGCGAATCCCGTCGGCGCGATTATGACGGAGCCCTATGCCCGATTCGGGGGTACGCCGACCGCCGGAAAACGGCAGGATACGCCGGAAACCCTGATGAACGCCCATCCGTCGGTGCTGGCGATGTCGGACGACATGTACGGCCTGCGGATTATTGAAGTGAGCAAAAAGAAGACTAAATACGACTTTCACGGGGTGGTGATCCGGGACGGAGAAGTCATGGCCACCAAAACCCGCAAAAGCCCGGAAGAAGGCAAGAAGGACAAGCGCCCCTGGCCGAATCTGGACACCATGGCGGTTTATCGGGACGGCAGCATGAAAACTTATGTTTCGGATGCCCTTACTGCGGAGGAATATCTGGAACAGGGCGCCCTGTATGTGTTCGCTGTCGGCCCATGGCTTATCAGCGACGGGGAGATCAATCCGGCGGTGCTCAATCCCAAATACTATCCCAGCAACGAGCCGCGGCTGGCCCTGGGCATGGTTGAGCCCCGGCACTATATCGCCATCGCCGTGGCCGGACGGCCCAACAATCAATACGCCGGGGTTCATCTCGACTGGCTGGCGGAAAAAATGAAAGAATACGGCTGCACGGAGGCGCTGAATCTGGACGGCGGCGCCACGGTCGTGATGGCCTTTATGAACAAGGCGATCCTGCGGGGAGATATGTCCAGCAAGAAGGGCAGAAATGTGGGAAGCCTGATTGCCTGGGGCCTGGACGAATAAAAAAGGAGCGGCGGAAGCCGTTCCTTTTTTTGAGCGCGCCGGGAAAGGCTTTCACTCTGTCCCTGCTTCCGGCAGAATCCAGACTGCCAGATGCCCGTCCGCGTCGCGGCGGGCGGTGTAATGCCAGGTGGCCCGGCGATCCCGGAAGGTTTGCTCAAAGACATCCCCTTCCGGAGTCATCAGCAGCAGCGGAGATCCGTCGGGACTGACGGGTCTTTGCGCATCTTCGGGATACAGCTGGACATTGCCTCCCGTGACGATGACCCGGGAATTCTCATTTCCGAGGAGCTGACGAACGGAAGCCAGCAAATCGCCCGAAACCCGGCCGCCTTCAATCCGCGCATCACAGGCGCCGTCCACGCTGCCCAGCCCGGCCAGGCGGTTTCCTTCCCCGTGGAAATGCACATCCGCGCCGGAGAGGAAGACAGCGCCTTCCCCGTTCAGGCTGCCGATGCAGGCGCCGGCGTCGCAATGCAGCACCACATCCGTCGTCCCTGCGGAAAGCCGCAGCTCCGTGGTGCCGTTCAGGGTCCCGATACCCACGGCCCGCTCGCTGTCCATCAGTACGTTGACCTCCGCGGCGGCGGTCAGGGAAATATGACCGTTCAGGGTTCCGATGCCCACTGTATCGTTTCCCTGCACATGGCACTTTACCGTTCCACCGTCGATCCGGATTTCGGCGTTTCCGTCGGCGCTGCCCATGCCCAGACCGTTGACGCCGTTGGCCAGCAGCGTCAGGTTTCCGCGGCATATCCGAATGCCCTCTCCGCTGCTGCGGCAGCCCCCGATACAGACCGCCTTATCGCCGGAAGCGTGAATTTCAACATGCCCATCCAGATCAAAGGTGATGGTGCCGTAGGGATCGTTAAAATTGCCGCCGATGCCCACAGAATAATTGCGGCTGCTGTCGATGAACAGGGAGCCGTTGCCGGTGACTGTGAGGAAGGCATTGGGCGGCACCCGGATGCCGTCCCGGCGGATGATGCTGTTTTCCCGGAGCACCAGATTGACCCGGCTGCCGCTTCCCAGCTGGATGGAAGGCTCGTTGGCAGCCTTCAGACAGCTGTTTTCCAGAATCAGGGTGGTTTCCGCTCCGTCGGCAATCCGAACGGTTAAATCCACAAAGGAGCCCGGCTGTCCCCGCAGGATCACTTCTCCGGAAGGGATCGCCAGAGAGGCATAGTGATGCATGGCCAGATCGTACAGATTGACGCTCTCCCCGTCCCGGGCGGTGTAAACCTTCGTTTCATCCTGGCTGAAACGGACCCTGCGCAGGTTTTCATCGGTGATGAACCGCCGGGTGTTCGGGTTGATTTCCCGGATCGGCTGCCTGGCCGGCCGGGCGGTGAAATATCCCTGAATCAGATCGATCCCGCAGGCAATGACCGTCCGCAGCTCTTCGGCGGTTTCAACGCCTTCCGCCAGGGCCCGGATCCCGTTCTGATGCGCAAAATCAATCGTGTTCTGCACAAAGAGCTGCTTGTTGGTGTCCTGATCAATCCCGGTGATCAGCTCCCGGTCGATCTTGATGATCTGGGGCTCATAGCGCAGCACGTTCACCATATTGCTGTGGCCGGCGCCGTAGTCGTCAATGGCGATCTGCGCCTGACTGCCGGGCTTGGCCAGGCGCTTGAGCCGCGCCAGCTCCTCATCCGTGGTGACGTCCTGCTCAGTGAGCTCGAAGACGAAACAGTCCAGATAGCTGCCGAAGCGTTCGGTCAGCTCATTGCAGTCCTCCACGGTCAGGAAATGCCCCGGGATCGTGTTGACAAACACCCGGCAGCCCTGGAAATCACTGAAATCCCGCACATACCGTTCCATGATGCCGAAGAAGGTCGCTTTCTCCACCTCATACAGTCGCCCGTATTCCCGCGCCACCGCCAGCACCTGCAGGGGGCTCAGGTTAATCAGGGCGTCTGTGCGCATCAGGGCCTCATAGGCAAAAATCCGTCCGCTGCGGGCGTCCACAATGGGCTGGAAAAAATATTGAAACAGGTTCTTTTCTATCAGCAGGCTGAAGGTGTTATACAGGGCGGCTGTGATCTGCGTGTCCTTTGCCACGTCATGCCTGTCTGCCTGCAACCGGTTCAGATACATCTCCCCGACGGCCAGCCGAATCAGGTTTTCCAGCCCCGTGGTTTCCCATCCCGCGGACATCGTCGTGCATCCGGCATGGATCTCCACATAGTAATCCCGGCTGTTTTCCGCATTGTAGGCATTCATGGTCCGATAAAAATCGGCCACGGTTCTGTCGATGTGCTCACTCAGCAGGGAATCGCTGTCGGCCAGATCGAGCACGACAAACTGATTTTCGCTGATGCGGGCCACCGCCCCGGCTTCCGCGTTGATCCGCCGGAGGGTTTCGCTGATCCGCCGGACCACAGCCTCCGTTTCTTCAATGCCGTAGGTTTCATAGATGAAGGAATACCGGCTGATTTCATATACGGACAGCGCCACGGAGCGCAGATGGTTCTGCGGCTCGGCTGTGAACGCCAGATACCACCGGGTGAGCCCTTTCAGATTGGTCATCCCCGTGAGGGAATCCCGATAAAGGCTCTGCTCAATGTGGCTGAGCAGGTTCCGCTGGCGCAGATTGCCGAGCTGAATGGTGAAAATCAGGTTCAGCACATCTGAAAGCCGCTTCAGGAGCTGGGAATCCTGAATCAGATTCTGGGTCTGGGCGGAGAAATAGCCGAAGACGACGCTGTCCGAATGGATGGATGAAACCAGCGTCACGCCCGTGCGGGCGTCGGAGACAGGAGAATTATGATTGATGCTGGTCATCACCGGCTTCGGCGTCTGCTTCCGATCCGCATGGGGAATCCGGAGCAGGCTGTTTTCCAGCTCGGTCAGCGTGTAGTCCCTGCCGTTGAAGACATCCAGAAAGCTGCGATTCAGCTGAACGGCGGAATTGGGCGGCAGGGCGTGTGAAAGGATCCGGAAAAAGTCATCCGGCTCGGTTTGTGTCAGCATGTGTTCCACCGTGTGAAACAACTGATTTTCGTGGGTGTGCTCCAATTCCAGCTGGGTGAACAGGGACAACGCATCATATCGGTTTTCCTCCGGCGCGGGACAGCCGCAGGATTCGGAAAACACGGCATGGAAAGGATGCTTCAGCACGTGATCCATCTTTTCCCCGGCCCCCAGGCGATTGATCAGATCGACGGTGGCTTCTGCCAGCGCATCCTGGTCATCGGAGACGGTGGACAGCCGGGGGTGAATCATTGAGGAGCTGGGCAGGCCGTCAAAGCCGGTCACAATCACATCCTCCGGAACCCGGAACCCATGGCTTTTCAGCGTTTCGCAGACGGCGGCCGCCATCGTATCATTGGCGCAGAAGATCGCCCGGGGCGGCTTTCCGCGCTCCTGCAGCAGCCGGATCACCGCCGCGGAGGCCGGCTGCGCCCAGTATTCACCCCAGCCTGTGTTCTCCTCGGAAAAGGGAAGATGAAACTCCGAAAGCACCTCCCGATAGCATCGGAGGCGGAATTCGGACGTTTCTTCCCCCGGAACGCCGCCGAGGAACCAGGTGTCTGTAACCCCGTGATCGCGAATCACATGGCGAAGCAATGCCTTGAAGGCGGGCTCGGGATCGTTGACAAAGCTGTAGCATCCTTCATGGGGAGAGCCGACGCTGATGACGGGAACCCGCCGGGCCGTGGCCTGCCGCACGATGTCGTCGAAAAGCTCTTCGTCATGAAAGCTGTTGGAAATGATAATCAGCGCCGAAAGCAGGTCATACCGGATGACGCGGAAAATACTGCGGGCGATGGGACTGCCCTTCTCATAGCAGGTGAAATCCAGCGTGTTGTTGAAAACAAGCAGCTCCGCGCCGGTTTTCCGCGCAGCCCGATCCAGGGCTGCCACATATCCCGTGTTCAGATGATAGTGCAGTTCTGACAGACAGACTCCGATGACCATGACGGCGGCAATTCCTTTCCCTGAGATGATTGGAGACGACTTTTATCGCAGGAACAGTATATATCATCCGGAGGTGGAAAAGCAAGCAAAACAATCAGCCCGGCGGCGAGGGGGGGAGTTGAAAAAAGCAGGGAGATGCGGTATACTGCCAAAGCGCGTCGCGCGCGGTGAGTTCGAGACCTTCCTCACCTAAATCAAAACTAAAGGATGGATGAAACCATGACAAAAAACGCTACCATGACGAAAAACCCTACGAAGATGATTGCCTACGGCGGGCTGATCGCGGCCCTGTATGTAATCCTGACCTACATCGCGAATATGTTCGGCCTGGCCAGCGGCGCGGTTCAGGTTCGCCTCTCCGAAGCGCTGACGATCCTGCCCGTGCTGACGGTTTCGGCGGTTCCCGGACTCACGGTCGGCTGTGTTCTGGCCAACATCCTGACCGGCTGCGCCATGGGGGACGTGATTTTCGGCAGCCTGGCGACCCTCCTGGGCGCGATTGGTACACGGTTGCTGAAAAAAACCCCACAGCTGGCCTGGATTCCCCCGGTGATCAGCAACATGGTGATTGTTCCGATTGTCCTGCAGCAGGTTTACGGTGTGCCGGATGCCTGGTGGTTCCTGATGCTCACCGTCGGGGCGGGCGAACTGATCAGCTGCGGCCTGCTGGGGCTTTTGCTGTATAAGCCCGCCACCAGGGTGATCCCCGCGGATTAAGCTCTTTTTTCCCCGGACTCAGAGATTGAAAAACCCGGCTCCGCAAGGTCTCGGAACCGGGCTTTTTGCGTTCGCCGCCATGATCATCGAAAAACCCGGCTCCGCAAGGCTTTGGAACCGGGTTTTTGCGTTCGCCGCAGGCGAAGGGTTATTTGTGATACAGCTTATGGCTCTGATAGGAGGGGTCGCAGGTCAGATTCACACCCAGCCGGCGGAAGGTGTTGTCATCCACCGCGGAAAGAATCACCGTCGAATGGGCTTCGCAGTTTTTCAGCCTCGGCAGCATGCTCAGCGCCCGGGCGGCGTTGGGATCGGAAGCGGCCGAGACGGAAAGCGCCACCAGCACTTCGTCGGAATGAAGGCGGGGATTGTGATTCCCCAGATATTTGCATTTCAGCTCCTGAACCGGCTCGATAACTTCCGGGGGGATCAGATGGGTTTTCTTATCGATACCGCCCAGCTTTTTCAGCGCGTTCAGAATCACAGCGGCGGAGGGGCCCAGCAGGTCTGTGGTTTTCCCGGTGATCACCTCGCCTCCTTCCAGCTCCAGGGCCAGAGCGGGCTCCCCGGTGGCTTCGGCCCGGGCTCTTGCGGCCCCGATCACCGGGCGAAGGGCGTCGGTCAGATCCAGATGCTTCATCAGCAGGCGGATTTTCTCCGCCTCCTCCCGGGCCGCGTGCCCCTGCAGATAGGAGCAGCGGGCGATGTAATACCGGCGGAGAATCTCCATTTCCGCCGCCTGACGGCATGCCGCGTCGTCGGTGATGCACATGCCGACCATATTGACCCCCATGTCCGTGGGGCTCTTATAGGGGGACTTGCCCCATACGTGTTCAAACAGGGCGTTGAGCACAGGGAAGATTTCGATGTCCCGATTGTAATTGACGGTGGTCACGCCATAGGCGTCCAGATGATAGGGGTCGATCATGTTAACGTCGGACAGGTCGGCGGTGGCGGCTTCGTAGGCCACGTTCACCGGATGCTTCAGCGGCAGATTCCAGATGGGGAAGGTCTCGAATTTGGCATATCCGGCCTTGATTCCCCGGCGGTTTTCCTGATACAGCTGGCTCAGGCACGTGGCCATCTTGCCGCTGCCGGGGCCGGGCGCCGTGACCAGCACCAGAGGCCGGCTGGTTTCCACATAATCATTTTTCCCGAAGCCCTCGTCGCTGACGATGTGGTCGATATCCGTCGGATACCCCTCGATGGGATAATGCCGATAGGTCTTGACTCCCATGGCGTTCAGCCGCTGCTCAAAGGAAACGGCGGCGGGCTGGCCGGAAAAACGGGTCAGCACCACGGACCCGACATACAGTCCGATGCCGCGGAAAGCGTCGATCAGCCGGAGGGTGTCCAGATCATAGGTGATCCCCAGATCTCCCCGAACCTTGCTCTTTTCGATGTCGTCCGCGTTCAGAACGATCAGGATCTCCTCCTGATCCTTCAGCTTCAGCAGCATCTGCATCTTGCTGTCCGGCCGAAATCCGGGCAGCACCCGGCTGGCGTGGAAATCGTCAAAGAGCTTGCCGCCCAGCTCCAGATACAGCTTTCCTCCGAAGGCCTGAATCCGTTCCTGAATATGCTCAGACTGCAGCCTGGTATACCGTTCGTGATCAAAGCCGATTCTCATGCGCTTCCCTCGCTTTCCGAAAAACAAACAACAGGATGTATTTTACGCTTTGAAAGCCACTTTGGTCAAGAGGCGAGTTTGTCGGCCTTTTCGCAACCGTTTCACAAAACCCCTTGCATTTTCGCCCGAATCCATGTATACTCTTTTTCGCCACGAGCGCGATGAAGGCTGGGTCCTGTGCGATTCTTCGGCGTGAACCCTGTCAGGTCCTGACGGAAGCAGCAGTAAGCGTTAGAAGGATGTGCTGCGGGGTAGCCCAGCCTGAGCGTCCGTGGTTTTTTTGCGGAACGGCAGGTACCCTCGGGTACCTTTTCCCGACGGTATTTTTTTTGTTCGCACCTTGTATGATGCCTCGGGGATTGATATACTAACTTCCAGCGATACTGATTGGACGGAGGAACATGGCCATGGAACTGGAACTGATCCGAAAGGCGGATCCGGCGGTAGCCGAAGCGATCGAACTGGAGCTGAACCGTCAGCGGACCCACATTGAGCTGATTGCCAGCGAAAATTTTGTTTCCCCCGCCGTGATGGCGGCGATGGGAACCTGCCTGACGAATAAATACGCCGAAGGATATCCGGGAAAGCGATATTACGGCGGATGCGAATATGTGGACATCGTTGAGAATCTGGCCCGGGACAGGGCCTGCCAGCTCTTCGGCGCCGAGCACGCCAACGTCCAGCCCCACAGCGGCGCCCAGGCGAACATGGCTGTGTATTTCGCCATGCTCAAGCCCGGAGATACCGTGATGGGCATGAACCTGTCCCACGGCGGGCATCTGACCCACGGCAGCCCCGTCAACATGTCCGGCGCCTATTTCAACTTTGTTCCCTACGGCGTGAGCAGCGAAACGGAAACGATCGACTATGACGAGGTGCTCCGCCTGGCGAAGGAATGCAAACCGAAAATGATCGTGGCCGGCGCTTCCGCCTATCCCCGGGTGATCAATTTCAAGCGCCTTCGGGAAATCGCGGACGAGGTGGAAGCCCTGCTGATGGTGGACATGGCGCATATCGCGGGCCTTGTGGCGGCGGGCGAGCATCCCAGCCCCGTGCCCTATGCGGACTTTGTAACAACTACCACCCATAAAACCCTCCGGGGCCCGCGCGGCGGCATGATCCTCTGCCGGGAGCAGTATGCCAAGGCCATTGACAAGGCGATCTTCCCCGGCACCCAGGGCGGCCCGCTGGAGCACATCGTCGCGGCCAAGGCTGTCTGCTTCGGCGAAGCCCTCCGGGAGGAGTTCAAATCCTATCAGCATCAGATTATCCTGAACGCCAAAGCGCTGGAAAGAGCTTTCGGCGCCGAAGGCGTTCGCATGGTTTCCGGCGGAACGGATAACCACCTCCTGCTGCTGGACTTCACGGGGACCGAAATGACCGGCAAACAGATGGAAGCCCTGCTGGAGGACGCGAACATCACCGTCAACAAGAACACCGTTCCCAATGAAACCCGCAGCCCCTCTGTTGCCAGCGGCATTCGGGTCGGAACCCCCGCGGTCACCAGCCGTGGACTGAAGGAAGCGGAAATGACGAAGGTGGCCGGATGGATTGCCCGGGTGCTTCGGGAAGGGGAAGCCGCTGTGCCCCAGGTCAGGGCGGAAGTGGAAGAACTGATGGCGGGATATCCGCTGTACTGATATTCCGGAAACGCTCAGAGAACGCTCCGGAAACGCAAGCGCAGGCGCTAAAATCCGACAACGCCTGCGCTTGCTGTTTTTATCTGCAAAGCCGGTATGCCTGAACAGTCCCGGCCGTTTCGCATCTCCGGTTCATGTGCACAACCTCAGTCGGCTTCGCGTTTCAGGGCTGATCGCACAGTCCCGGTTGCTTCGCATCTCCGGCTCATGCGCACTACCTCATTCGGTTTCGCGTTTCAGGCCCATTCGCACATCCCGGCCGGTTTCATGTAACTTTTTCCAAAAAGCACCAGATTTTTCCAAAAAAAGCCAGAAAAACTTTCGGAAAATCAAATATTTCCCCCTTTGGGCTATAGATTTTTCGGAAAAAACATGTTACAATGTAACCAAAGATGAGCTGCATAAGGACGAAAGGAGATCTGAGCGAAAAAGCCCCAAGGGTGGGGGGGCGTATCTTGCCGTCGCCCGGATCATCTGAAAGGAGGTTGACCGTGAACACGAAAACGCAGCAGGATCCCGGTAAGCTTCGGATCGTCTCCCTGGGAGGCGTGGACGAAATCGGAAAGAACATGTATGTCTTCGAGTACGGAGACGATATTATCATTGTGGATTGCGGAAGCGTCTTCCCGAAGGAAGACATGCTCGGCGTGGATCTGGTGATTCCGGATATCACCTATCTGATGGACAAAAAGGAACGGATTCGCGGTTACCTCTTCACCCATGGACATGAGGATCATATCGGGGCCACCCCCTATATTCTCAAACAGGCTCCGTCCCATGTTTTCGGCACGAAGCTGACCCTGGCCCTGGTGGATCTGAAATTAAAGGAATACCGGGTGGAAGGCATCCCGATGCACGTGGTGGAACCCCGGGACACGGTTCAGCTCGGCCAGTTCAGCTGCCAGTTTATCCATGTCAGCCATTCCATCGCCGGCGCTTGCGCGATCGCGATCACCTGCCCGGCCGGCACCGTGATCTGCAGCGGCGACTTTAAAGTGGACTATACGCCGATCGACGGCCAGGTGACGGATCTTCAGACCTTCGCCAAATACGGCGAGCGCGGCGTGATGGCCTTCCTTTGCGAATCCACCAACGTCGAGCGCCCGGGCTATACGATGAGCGAGCTGAAGGTCGGAGAAACCTTTGAAAAGCTCTTTGCCCAGG
>CADBLV010000084.1 GCA_902795555.1 uncultured Eubacteriales bacterium
AGGCGCATGTGACGGCCATCGACTATTCCGACCTGTCCGTGGAAAAGGCGAAAGCCTGCAACCAGGAAGCCATTGCTGAAGGGCGGTGTGAGGTGCATCAGGACGACGTGTCCGATCTTCGTCTCCCGGACAGCGCTTTCGACCTGGCGACCGCTTTTGAGACGGTTTACTTCTGGCCGGGTCTGGACAGGTGCTTCGGGCAGGTTGCCCGCATCCTGAAACCGGGTGGGGTCTTCATGATCTGCAACGAATCAGATGGCATGGATGATACAGGGAAAAAATTCGAGGGAATCATAGAAGGAATGAGGTGTTACACGGCGGAACAGCTGGAAGCCGCGCTGAAAGTGGCGGGCTTTTCTGAAGTGACCTGTGATCATCATCCGTCCAAGCCGTGGATCACCGTGATTGCCAGAAAGTGAGGAGACGGACAGATGGCACGCAAGGATTCGGAAAATCAGAAGAAATCCATGAGCAAACTGTTCCGCGGCAGGGCCATCTTCAAGCCGCTGAACACCGGGCGGATCGACGATCATGTGGCCTGTGTACGGGAGTGGATTGCCAATATCTTCTTTTACACAAAGAACGGCGTAACCGTCATGATCGATGCCGGCTACAACTATGAGCGGCTGCGGGAGAAGATGGGCTGGCTGGACATTGATCCGGCCTCCATCCGGCATATCCTCATCACCCATCAGGATACCGACCATGTCGGTGCACTGGAGCGCGACAGCGAGCTGCTCTTCAGGAACGCCATGATCTATCTCAGTGAAATCGAAAATCGCTATCTCACCGGCGAGGCACGGCGCAGGGTCATTCACAAGCTGTATCCGCTGCCAATGGTGAAGACAGACAATCAGCGTACACTGCTTACCGACGGACAGATCCTGCACATTGACGGCATCAAAATCGAGTGTATCCTGGTGCCAGGCCACACCTGGGGCCACATGGTCTATCTGATCGACGACGAATATCTCTTCACCGGTGACACTATCTGGTTCGGCGCGGACGGCGGATACAGCTTTATCAGCACATTGGCGGAGGACAACAGGCTGGCTGTGCGTTCACTTGAAAAACTGGAGAAGAATCTCCGGGCCAGGAAGGGCACGATCAAAGTCATTACCGGCCACACCGGATGGACGGATGACCTGGATTTCGCTTTCAGGCACAGGACAGAAATCTGCAAGCCCTTCACAAAAAAATACACCGATCCGGAAGCACCTTATGACGGCTATATTGAGGATGACGACACTGAGGAGAAGGCACGGACACTCCTCCTTGCAAAAAAGAGGGAAGCGCGATGAAGTATGTGGGAATGCCGGCCGGCATGTGGCTGCTGTTTTCCGGCTCTTTCAGAAGACACCTATGTTCTGTCTTGGGCTGTGACAAAGAGATCGCCGGGGCTGTTACAGCGAAAACGAAGTCACAGTACCGGAAGATTATCGGAAAGCTACCGGAATTTGAGAAGGCGGACCGCTTCAAGATGAACATCGTCAACTGCGCCATGCTCTCGGCCTTTGTGCTCTCCATGAAGGAGAGACCATCTGTTGAGAAACTGACAGACTACTATGCGAAGTCCATGATGACCGGCCCGATGCGGTGGATTTGCCGGATGATGGGAAAGAAGAAATTCAGCCAGCAGGATATTCAGGGGATGAAAGCAACCGCGGCGCTGAATGCGGCAGATCGGAATCCCTATTCCTGGAACATGGAGTTCCTGCCCTATGCGGATGGCAGTGGCTATGAAGCCCGATTTTCCAGATGCGGCATCTGCACCCTGATGAACGAGCTGTGACTGTATGATCTTGTCCCCGCCATGTGCCATCTGGACTACACCATGGCTGAAGCGGGCGGAGCCTGCGATTTCGTCCGGAAATACACACTGGCCTCCGGTGGATCATACTGCGACTGCGGGTATCGGAAAAAGACAAAGGGGTGAAATCTCGCCATGTTCTGGGATCATGTGGCCGGTGTCTATGACATATTCGTCAATGTCATCAACAGGAAGACACACAGGACGCTGCGGCAGATTGTAAGTTCGCTGATTCAGCCCAGGGATACCATGGTATCTTTTCGGTAGTTCATTATGTAAGATCGTATGACCTTCAGAAGCAGGCATGCAGTCCGCATAATCAAAAATTCATGGTATTTGTGAAAGAGGTGGCAGGTGTCCGTTCGGCATCTGCCGCTTTTTTTCGGAAAAATGGATGATCTTGAAAAAGATCCTTGACAACGGAGGAAAAATGATTTATAGTTTACATCGTTAGCTAACCATGTTTTCTGTGGAGGATGTTATGCCGAAGGACAAAACCGCCAGTCATGTCAGGGTGATGGCCGCGGCCAGAGATGAGTTCATGGAGTATGGTTTTGAGAAAGCCTCCATGCGCCGCGTCGGTGAGCGGTGCGGCTTAACGGCGGCCGGACTGTACCGGCATTGCCGGGACAAAGAGGATCTGTTCGATCAGTTGGTTGCACCGGCGATCGAGCGGCTGCAGTCCTGGATGGATGCGCATCTGACAAAATACCTGACAACAGTGCGGGATGAAGGCAACCTGAAATGGCAGGATTCGTGGATTGACATGATGCGTGAGGAGATCTACCCCCATGTGGAAGATTACTGTCTGCTGCTGACCTGTTCCTCAGGTACAAAATATGAAAGCTTCCTGCACGACCTGACGCAGACCGCTCAGGAACAGATGCTCCGATACCTTCCGGTGCTGCAGGGGAAAGGGCTGCCCGTCCGTGAGATCAGCCCGGCGGCGCTGCATCTGCTGCTCAGCGCCTATGTGACCGCTTTGTTTGAGCCGGTGATTCATCATTATTCTTTGGATGAATCGATGCAATGCCTGGAGACGGTTGAAGCCTTCTTCCTTCCCGGCTGGAAGACGCTGTTCGGTTTTTGACCTTAACCTGATGTGATGATACCGCCTGTTCCCTTCAGGGGACAGGCGATATGCATAAAAACGAGTTAGTTAACACTAACACAAGATTGTTAGCTAACAGAAAGCGAGGAATATCCATTGAAAGAGAAGAAACAAAGCAGGTCGCCGTCAGCCTTTGGGCGTCTGATGGAATACGCGGGACGCTTCAAATCGCTGACCTACATGTCGCTCCTCCTGTCCGCGCTGAGCAGTGTGCTGGCCCTGCTGCCCTTCGTATACATCTGGCGCATCATCCGCGAAGTGCTGGAAGTACAGCCGGACTTTTCGAAGGCGACCGGCATCGTGCACAATGGCTGGATGGCTGTGCTCTTTGCCGTCCTGGCCTGGCTTGTCTATGTCAGCGCACTGGTCTGTTCCCACGGCAGCGCGTTCCGCACAGCCGCCAATATGAAAAAGACACTGATGCGCCACATCGCCCGCCTGCCCATCGGTTTCGCGGATGAGATGGGTTCCGGCAAGGTGCGTCGGACCGTGACGGAGGTGACCGGCTCCACGGAGACGCTGCTGGCTCACAATCTGCCCGACATGGCAGGTGCGATCACCATGCCGGTCTGCATGATGGTCATGCTGTTCCTGTACGACTGGCGTTACGGCATCGCCTGCCTGATCCCGGTCGCGCTGAGCTTTGCCATGATGATGCGTATGGCAGGCCCGGCCATGCAGGAGGACATGCGGCAGTATCAGAACGCCCTGGAACACATGAGTAACGAGGCTGTGGAGTATGTTCGCGGTGTGCCGGTGGTCAAGACATTCGGGCAGACAGTGTTCTCTTTCCACCGGTTCAAGGCCTCCATTGACGATTACTGCGAATTCTGCATGCACTACACCCGCATGATGCGAAAGTCTATGGTAGGATACACCGTGCTGATCAACAGCGCCTTCGTCTTCATCCTCGGCCTGACGCTCTTCCTGATCCGTGGGGATA
>CADBLV010000085.1 GCA_902795555.1 uncultured Eubacteriales bacterium
AATCCATCGGGCGCTGGATCTTCGGGATTGGGCCGCAGCAGCATATGCCCCAGCTCCGGATGCAGAAGGCCGTGAACCAGGTTTCCTTCCACCACCAGTCCGGCGCCGACGCCTGTTCCCACCGTGACGTAGACGCAGCTGTTCAACCCCCTGGCCGCTCCCAGCTGCCACTCCGCGAGGGCCGCCCCGTTGACATCGGTATCGATCACAACGGGCACTTTCAGCGCATCCCGGAGAGAAGGCATCAGCGGCGTGTCCCGCCAGAAAGGCTTGGGGGTGCTGGTGATAAATCCGAACGTGGACGAAGCCGGGTTCAGATCCACCGGGCCGAAGGACCCGATGCCGAGGGCTTCGATTTTTCGTTCAGCGAACCACTGAATCATCGCCGGAATCGTTTTTTCCGGTTTTTCCGTGGGAATCGAAGTCTGTTCCAGGATTTCGTGCCGCTCATTGCCCAGGGACAGCACCATTTTGGTTCCGCCGGCCTCCAATGTGCCTAATCTCATCAAAAACGCCTCCTTATCCTTCCAATCGTTACACAGGTTTCCCGTTCCGCGTCGTTTTCAACAAAACCGGATGCTCCATGGCATCCGGTTCTGCTGAGGATCTGATCCGAACGAATCCGATCCGTTCTGTTCCGATTCGATCCGATCCGGCCCCTTCCGGCCTGATCTCAGTCTTCAAACTCCAGTTCTCCGTCCGCGCCTTCCGGAATCTCTTCCACGACCGGCGGGAGGCCGAAATAGGCTTTCACAATCGCCTGTGACCAGGTGACCGTACTGGTGATCTCATAATTCTGGAGATACTGGGTGTAGAAATCAAAGTAAATGTTCGAATAAACCGGGATGGTCGGCAGCACTTCGTTGTACCGCTTCTGGAAGGCGATCCACTTGCTGACATATTCAAACACGTCGCCGGGCTCCGTTTTGCGCATACTGACGGCGTCGTAATACAGCTCCTCGTCGTCGGAATAGGTGTTATTCCAGATTTCATGATTGGCGGTGTTATCTGTGGAATAGGTGATCGACGGGTCGACCACGATATGGAAGTTCGTGGCCAGATAGATCATGTCCGTGGTGCGGGGAGTCTGGCGATAGTAAGCCTTCAGCAGATCCTCCATCGCGGCGGGGATCAGCTCCAGCTTAATGCCTACCTTCGAGAGATTCTCGACGAAGTTGCCTTCCTCCTGCATGAATTCCGCCATATGGTTGCCTGCCGGATAGAGCATCTTCAGATCCAGGGGCACGATGGTCCCATCGATATCCTTGCATCGCACATCGTCCACGCCGGCCCGGTAAGGCTCGCCGTTCCGGTTCAGGGTCCACTTGGCCTTGTCCAGCAGCGCGTTGGCCTTGTCCAGATCCACCGTATACTCCACGAGCGCGCCTTCCCATTCATCGGCCAGCTGTTCCCAGGCCGCGATCATCCGTTCATACTCTTCGTCGGTGGTCGCATAGCGGTTTTTAAACTTCTGGGTCGGATCCTCTTCGCCTTCCTCCAGCTTGATTTTGACGGTTTCCTCGTCAATCAGATTCACCGGCCAGGAGGCCTGCCGGGTTAACAGCAGGTATTCCCACTGCTCGATACCGAAATAGCCGTCGACCCGGATGCCGAAATTCTGAGCAATTTCTCCGGTTTCCGGATTCCGGATGCCGCAGTATTCCCCGGTCAGCAGATCCCGATCCATACACCAGGCAATGGCCTGGCGCACTTCCTTTTCATGAACGGTGGGCAAGTCGTAGGTGAAGGTGAGGAACGCCAGACCGATCCGCGGATAGTTGGCACGGCTCAGGCCCGCTTCCTCCGAACGGGTCATTCCTTCCAGAATGGTGGGGCCGTAGGTGATCTTGTTGACCAGATCCAGCTCTCCGTCAGCCAGCTTCTGAATCATCGTGTCGTTGTCCGCCACGGTGAAAGACACCTTTTCGATCGTCGGCTTTACGAGGTAATATCCGTTGCCCTGCGCGTCCAGCAGCTGATTGCCTTCGGCGTCCAGCATGGGGATGTATTCCACCGGGCCGCTTTCATATCCGGCGGGCAGGCTGTTGTGATACCAGGCACCCTTGAAATACGGGTTGATCTCGAAATGAGAGGTCACGCCGTCCCAGCTGACCAGGGTGTACGGGCCGGAAACCACGCTGGGATGAGAATTGTATCCGGTTTCCGGATCCAGAATCGTCTTCTTCAGCAGCTCCGCCGTATAGATTGGCGTTGCGATGCTCTGATCCGCGTTTCCGATGTAGACCCCGTAATCCCCCGGGCCGGAATATACCTTGCATCCGGGCGCAATCACCGAAATCGGATAGGGCTCGCAGAGCAGAAGGCCCAGCTCGAAGAAGTAGGGCAGGAAATCCGCGTCCAGCCACATCCACAGCTCCCGATCACTGTGTACTTCCACGCCGGTGAGCACCTTCTCCTGAATCTCCACGGTTTCCCCGGCGATTTCCCGGCGGCGGCCGTCAATATATTCCTTATAGCCCAGAAGATGCTCCGCCCGGTAGATCTTGGCGCCCACGCCCAGCTGCTCGATTTCGGGGCTCATCATCAGCAGCAGGGAGAAGGCATAGTCCCAGGCTGTAATCTTGTCGCCGTTGGAATAGTACAGGTCGTCGCACAGAAGCATCTTGTAAACCCGGTTGCCGTATTCATCCGAGCCCACAATCACCTCTTCGACCACGGAGGGATCGAACACATACTCGCCCTGGTTCTGATCCCAGTTGACCAGGTTGTATCCGTGAATCATCGCCCGCACGTCGATGTCGGCCGTATCGTTGCCGAACATCTCCGTAAAGAAGTCGCCTTTGGTAATGGTCGGATGACCAACCTTGAGCTCCTCCGGGAAAACAATTTCTTCCGCCGGAACTTCCGCGGCGGCTTCCTCCGCGAATTCCCCGCCAAATTCCTCAGCCAGGGACAGCGCCGGCAGCGTGAAAAGCATCAGCGACAGGATCGGACAAAGGATTCTCTTCAATGTGCTCACAGTATCAGGCCCTTTCCTTCCGTATTCCGGTCGGGGGTTTTCTCCCCCGCCGGTTAGGTTATTCAGTCACCGTTCATCCGTCAGTCGAAGCAGTCTCCCACGTGGTTGATCATGATTTCAACACCCAGAGGCGTTTCGTAGTCCTCGAAGATATAGAAGGCATTGCCGGGAGCCTTCTTCGGCACTTTCGCTTCCTCCACCGGCGGACGCTCCCAGGAGGCGTTGGTAAACACCGCGTTGTTGCCGTCCTCGGCCCTGGCAGCCAGATAATACCCGAGGGACTCCTGCTCGAACCAGGTGTAGGTGACCCGCTGCCCGTTGCGGATGGCCGGCAGGTTGTTCACCGTCGCGGTCCAGCCGTTTTGATCGCTCAGCACCACCACTTTCACGATTTCCTCGCCGTTGGACAGGGACATGGCGATGCTGTGGGGACGCTGCCCGGCCGCGTTGCCGTCGTCATTCCAGATCTTGGACACGGAGGCGCTGACCAGCTCCGGCTCATAGTCGTTGATGATGCTGTAATCCCGGATCGTCGCCCTGTACATGGGAACCGCATCCTCCGTGATGCTGTAGGAAATCTCCTTCCGTTCCTCGCCCTCCCCGGTATATCTGGGCATATTTTCAAACGTGTACATCCAGTTGTTTCCGTTGTTCAGCACCGCAGTGGCTACCTGTGCGCCGTTCGCATACAGCCGGACGGTGATCTCCGCCGGACGGTTCCCGTCCGCGTTATTATTATCGTTCCA
>CADBLV010000086.1 GCA_902795555.1 uncultured Eubacteriales bacterium
AGTTAAGCCCTTCAGTGCCGATGGTACTTGACTGGTAACGGTCCGGGAGAGTAGGTCGCCGCCGGATTCCAAATATGGCTGTTGCAGAAGCAACAGCCATTTTAAATCCAGGCGGTCGTCGGTTGTTCGCCCGGATTCCAATAAGCCCTGTTGCTGACGCAACAGGGTTTTTTGAATCCCGGCGGCGCGGTTTCATACAGCGGAGATCCGCTTGTCTCGGCGGTAAAATGGCTTCGTTTAGAGGAAAAACCTGAAAAAGTTAAAAATGAAAGGGTAAATGTATCCGTTCATGTAACCGAACTGGTGTATAATTTAATTAACGCAAGGGACTTGCGGGTTTTAACGACGGCATTTAACGACCGGACGGTTTGGAATAAAGGAGATGAGGATGATGAGGAAGTATCAAAAGCATTTGGCCAAGCTGATTGCCGGCTTACTGATTTTAGTCCTGATTGCGGGGAGCAGTCTGTCGGCGGTGATGGCGGAAGAGCCTGCTGCAGGTATGGACGAGGAAGCGGCCCGGATCGCGGAAGAGGAAGAAGCCCGGATCGCGGAAGAAGAAGCGGCGGCTGCGGAGGAAGAGGCCCGGATTGCGGAAGAGGAAGCGGCAAAGGCCGCGGAGGAAGAAGCAGCCCGGATCGCGGAAGAGGAAGCAGCAAAGGCCGAAGAGGAAGAAGCAGCGCGCCTCGAGGAAGAAAAAGAAAAAGAGGAAGAACGCCTCGCGAAGGAAGAAGAGGAGAGGCTGGCCCGGGAAGAAGCTGCCCGTCTGGCTGAAGAGGAAGCTGAGGCCCGGAATGCTGCGATGGAAGCGGCCCGGATCGCTGAAGAGGAAGCCAGGATTCTGACTGAAACGGAAGAAGAACCGGTTCAGAATGATGAAGAGGAAGATCAGACAGAGCCGGAGGAGGAAAAGATTGCTCCTTTTTCCGCGGAGGCTTCCATCCGACTGATGGTTGATGATCCGGTTTTCTACGGGGATGAGATTATTCTGGCGATTCATGTGATCTCAGCGAACCGGGATTATACGGTGACCTGGGAAAGCATGAATCTGCTGGTCGCACCGGAAGAGCGGGAATGGGAACCCTGCGGAAGCGGAGAAACCGTGACTCTGACTGCTGACGAAGAAATGGCTCAAACCCAGTTCCGGGCCATCCTGACGGACGAGGCCGGAGAGATCGCAGAGACGAACATCATCCGGATGCCCACCTTCCAGACCCGCGAGAATGAGTTCTCACCGGCAGATGACGCGCAGGAGAAGACAGAAACCCCGGAGGCTGACCTGAGCGGAGAATCCGCAGCCGAAGAGACCGCAGAAGGAACGAAGGAAGGCGCTGCCGAAGGCGGAGAGCCCACGGAAGGAACGAAGGAAGGCACTGCCGAAGCCGGAGAGACCGCGGAAGGAACGAAGGAAGGCACTGCCGAAGGCGGTGAAGCCACGGAAACCGGAATCAAAACCGACGCGGAATCCGTAAACGGGGAAACCACGGCGACGGGAGAAAACGCGGAGCAAACGGAACCGGCGGCTGAAACGGCATCCGAATCCGAAGAAGGCGAAGCTGAAGCAGAGAAGGGAACCGAGGAAGGGGAAGGCCCGGAGTCCGGAGAAACAGCGGAAGCCGGAACGCCTGAAGAACCCGAGGTTCATCGTCAGGTGATCATCCATTCCTCTCTGGAGGGAATGACGACGGTTTATGCCGGCACGGAAATCACGATGACCGCCGAGCTGGTCGGTTTTGAAGGCAGGGAATACACCGTGCAATGGCAGTATTCCCCCGACGGCGAGACCGTGATTGATGTACCCGGAGCAAACGAACTGACCTATGTTTACCGGATTGATGAAAAAAATATCGGTTACGTCTGGGGCGTTGAAGTGACGCTGATTGAAGACTAAAGGGACTGATTTTGTTCCCGACCGCTAAGCGGTCGGGACGAACGCTGTATGTGATCCGTATTCCACAACAGGCTGCGGTCGGATCATCAGCAGATTCGGCGGACAACCCAAACAGCCTCCGTGAACCGATTGTTCACAGAGGCGGAACAGAAACGGAGCTGTTTCCGAAGACCGTAGGGGGATTGATTGTATGAAGAAGAGATTTGGATTCAGGCTGACAGCGATCCTGGCGGCGCTGATGATGGCGATATCCGCACTGTCGGCAGCGGTCATCGCGGACGAAACCTTTCATTCCACTTATACCGCACAGAACGGAATCGAGCTGATTACCGGGTCTGATCTGCGGATTGTGCCGGCGGAGGGGACGGAGCACGCACCGTATCTGTATCCCGGGGAAACCATGCAGCTGCTGGCGGAGCCGGCGGACACCTATACGGCCGCGAGCTGGGAAAGCAGCGACGCGAACGTTGCGTCCATTGACGGGGACGGACTGGTGACAGCTGTTTCTCCGGGTGCCGTGCTGGTGACCGTTGAGGAAGAGCACGGATACAGGCAGGAATATCAGGTGGTTGTGCTGGACCAGAAGACGACCTATACGATTACATATCATATCCACTATCCGGACGACGCTTTTACCTATGTATTCCGGAAGGACGACAAGGAATCCAAGGCGGAAAAGCCGCAGGACGCGACTTTTACAGAGGAATACACGGGCCTGATTCCGGACAGCAAGGTGTCGCTGAACAACGGCGATTTCGTGCAGACGGTGAACTATGAGCTGATCGGATGGCGGGCGCCGTGGGGCACGGTGTACGGGCCCGGCAGCGAATACAAGCTGAGCGGGAACCTGGAGCTTGAAGCGGTTTTCGGCGCATGCACGCTGGATCTGGTGGATCACGAGGATAAAACGAATTACTATAAATACGGAAGCGGCTATCGACAGGTCCCCAGCGACGGACTCCGATATCTGGGGGACGACGGCCGGGAATACTTCAAGTTTATGGTGGCCGCAAACGAACGGCTCAACTTCTACTATTCCGATTTCAAAAGCGAGAATTTCACCACAAAACTGCTCGGTTTCAAGCTGGTTCCTCCGACCAAAGATAAAAACGGCAAAGTGAACGATCCGAACAAGGGGATGGATCAGGAATATCTGGACATGTTTTTCGAGCCCGGGCAGCTGATTGACCTGCCTTACCGGAGCGCATACTATTTCCAGCCGGTTTATAACGATGTAAATGTTTACAACACGGTCGTCGTGATCCGGAAGAAGGGAACGCTTTCCGCATCATACGGCTATTCCCCGGCTTACTATTACTATGTGGGACAGGGGATGCTGACGAAGGACGCGGCGGATCTGATCGAGGCCCAGGACGTTCCCTGGGGGACGAAGGGCATTGACGGCGCGACGGACGAAAAGCACTACTACTCGACCAACGGATATGTGGGCGACGCAAACACCTATACAACCAGCCTGCCGGAAGACCTTTATTACGACATTCCCGACATGCAGCACATCCTGGGCGCTGTGGGCGAGACAGTCGGATCGCAGGATGCGTATGAGGTTATCTGGTACAAGATCGGGCGAACGGGGAAAGGCTACACGCTGGACGGCGTTCTGAAGAAGAAGGACGTCAGCCATGTGATTACCGTGATCGATACCGTGACGGGAAACATCGCGGGACAGGTGACCGTGGAGGATCTGGCGCCGGTGAACCTGAAAACGCTGGCGGAAGGATTTAAGAGCTCCTATACCAATTTCAAATACAAAGGCGTATACAAAGTTCCGACGGACGACAACAGCCAGGCCGTCAAAAACGAGACGGTTTCCGTTGACATGGATTTCACGGTCTACCTTGTGTACCTCCCGAAGGGACAGCAGGTATACCACAAGGTGCAATTCCTGGATGAAAACGGAAACGACGTCTATTTCGAGCAGCCGGGCGTTAAGGGCCTGTACTATCAATATCTGGCGCACGGCGCCAGCGGCGAGGAAGCGCCGCACCCCGTGAAGGAAGGATACACCTTCCGGGGCTGGTATACGGAACGCAACGCCGGCGGGGAGAAATTCAGCCATCAGCTGGATCAGGTGACACAGGACTGGACATTCTATGCCTATTTTACCCAGGACCTGGCTGAACTGACCATTCGGAAGGACGCTCCGGCGCTGAGCGAGGGGAATTTTGACATCCGGGTGTACGGATTTAAACCCGGGACGAAGATCGGGAACTACACAGCGGACGCGACCGGCGCGATTCTGCTGAAGATTCCGGTGAACGATCAGATCACACTGACCGTTCCTGCGGGCGATTACCGGGTCGAGGAAAAGCTGGTGCTGGCGGACGCCATTAAATATGAGGCGAGCTATCCGGGAGGGAACACGGTTTCGCTGAAAGCGGGCGACAAGGCCACCGTCACCGTTGTGAACAAACCGATCATCCGGATTGAGATTACGGGAGATCAGAAGGAATATGTCTACGACGGCACGCTGAAGACCGCCAGCGGATACGAATCCGCATGCGCGGACGCGCTGTTTGACAGCGAGAAGATTTCTTTCAGCGGAACAGACTCCGTTTCCCGGATCGAAACGGGCGACTATCCCATGGGGCTGAAGGAAGACGATTTCGGATACACCGACGACCGGGTGAAGGCGATCTTCATCATCCATGACGGATCTCTGAAGATTACGCCCGCGCCTCCGGCTCCGGAAACCACCCTGGCTTCCGTTCTGATCGTGTGGGATGACGCGAACGACGCGGATCGGGTCCGGCCGGAACAGGTGGTTGCAACGCTGATGGCGGACGGAGTGTCGGTGGACATTGCAACGATCAGCGCGGCGACGGGCTGGCGGGCCATCTTCTCCGGGCTGCCGATATCGGCAGAGGACGTGAAGATCGTCTATACCTGGGACGCGGATACGCCGGATGAATATACCCTGGTCAGCAATGTGACAGAGGGCACCAATACGACCATTACCTTCCGACATGTGGTTCCCATGATCACCCTTTCCGTGCGGAAACAATGGGAGGACGGGAACAATGCCAACGGGACCAGGCCAGGAAACCTGACGGTTTACCTGACCGGCAACGGTATTGTGTACGGGACGGTGACCCTCTCGGCTGAAAACGGCTGGGCGGCATCGGCTCAGGCGCCGCAGCGGGTGAACGGGCAGGAAGTTGCCTATCAGTGGATTGAGCCCGCTGTGAACGGCTATACCGCGGACAATCCGGAAACGGACGGAACGGAAACCGTTCTGACCAACCGCTTTACCCCTCAGCCGCCGCCGGCCAACCCGGATACCAACCCGGACGGAGGAGAGGAAACCGCCATCTATACGCTGACCATCTTCTATGAGGACACGGAAGGAAATCAGCTGGCGCTGCCTGTGACCGGGGAATATACCGCGGGAGAGGCATACAACGTTCCGTCACCGGTGATCGATGGATATATCACGCTGGAACCGGTGGTGAAGGGCGAGATGCCCGCAAGGGATCTGACCCATACGGTGCTGTATCTGAAGAGTCTGCCGGGACAGACACTGGTGGACATTGGCGAATATGAAACGCCTCTGGGCCTCGGCGACGTGTATGTCAATGTGGGCGAAGCGTTTGAATGATCGCGGCGGTTCATGAACAAGCGGAAGGACAGATCTTTATGACCAAACGAATCATTTGCTGGCTGACAATGCTGCTCCTGCTGGCCGGGGCTGTCTGTGCGCACGGCGAGGAAGAAACCGCGGGTCAGGTGTATGATCACCTGACCGCGGCCAGCACGACCCACATGCAGGGGGAGTTTTTCACCGACATGTGGGGAAACGCCACCTCGGATATCGATGTTCGGGATCTGCTGCATGGATATGACCTGGTGGCCTGGGACGGTTCGCAGGGGATGTTTGCGCCTGATCCGTCCGTGGTGAGCGGAATCGCGGCGACCGCGAACGATCAGGGAGACACGAGCTTTGTGCTCGCGCTGCAGGATGACCTGTACTATTCTGACGGAACGAAGATCACCGCCTGGGACTATGCCTTTTCCTTCCTGTTTCAGATCGCGCCGGAGATTGCCGAACTGGGCGGACAACCGCAACGGAAGGCATACCTGCTCGGATATGACGATTATGTTTCCGGAAAGGCGGAAACGCTGACGGGCGTGCGGGTTCCCTCCGACCATACGCTGATGGTTACCATCAGCCATGAATACCTTCCCTTCTTTTATGAAATGGGGCTGCTGAGCTGCCGTCCCTATCCGATCAAGGCGATTGCGCCGGGAGTCAGGGTTGTTGACGACGGCACCGGCGTATGCCTGAAAAACGAGGATCCGACCGCGGAGGAGCAGTTTACGGTTCAGAAACTGCTCGAAACGGTATGCAATCCGGAAACCGGATATCGTTCCCATCCTTCGGTGGTCAGCGGACCGTATACGCTGGAATCCTGGGACGGGGAGACGGCGGAATTTGCCATCAATCCGTATTTCAAGGGGGACAGGAACGGGAAGCTGCCGCTGATTCCGAAGCTGACCTATACCGTGTGCACCAATGAAACGATGATCGACGGGCTGCAGAGCGGACAGTATGACCTGCTGAACAAGGTGATGAAAGCGGACACGATCCAGACGGCCCTGGCCGGGATGTCGGCGGGCGGATATCAGATGAGCAGCTATCCGCGGATCGGGTTAAGCTACATCAGCTTCTGCTGCGAAAAGGAAGCGGTTGCCGGCCAGGCGGTTCGCCAGGCGATTGCATGGTGCATGGATCGCGACCAGTTTACGGCAGATTACACAGGGAACTTCGGCCTGAGGTCTGACGGGTATTACGGAGTCGGGCAATGGATGTACGGCGTGATGAACGGCAGCACGGCGCCGCCGGTTGAGAAACCGGAGAATGAGAACGACAAAAAGGCCGCGGAGGCCTATGACGAGGCGATGGCGGCCTGGGAGCAGCTGTCCATGGAGGGGCTGACGGTTTACACCGCGGATCCCGGCAAAGCGCAGGAGCTTCTGGACCGGGACGGCTGGACGCTGAATCCAGAAGGCATCCGGGAAAAGGAGATCAACGGGCAGAAGGTGACCCTGGATCTCAAGCTCATTTATCCGGAAGGCAGCGCAGCGGCTGCTTCTTTCGCGGCGTGCTTTGTGCCCAACCTGGAAGCGGTGGGTATTCGCCTGACGATGGAACCGGTGGAAATGACAAAGCTGCTGGATCAGTATTACCGGAAAGCGCCGCGGGATGCGGACATGATCTTCCTGGCGAGCAATTTCGATCTGGTTTTTGACCCCAGCGCCGGATTTAAGGACGACGGGCAGGGCGAGCACAGCTGGTTTTATACCGCGCTGAAGGATGAAGAGCTTTACAGGCTGGCCGTGGATCTCCGCAGGACAGAACCGGGAGACACGCTGGGATACTGTCAAAAATGGATTGCTTTTCAGGAGCGATTCAATGAGACGCTTCCGATGCTGCCGCTGTATACCAATGTATATTTTGATTTCTACACACAGGTGCTGCGTCAATACAATATCACCGAGCAGACGACCTGGAGCCAGGCCATTCTGGGCGCTTTTATGAGCGACGAGGTTGAGGAGCAGACGGAGGACCTGGATGACGCCGAGTTTATCGACTGAGTCGATCCCTTCGGCAGGGAGCCTGCCCTTTCTATATGAAGCTTGACATGAATCTGATTCCTTCAATATGGAGCCGATTCCTTCGATATGGAGTCGGCTCCTTCGATATGGAGCAGGTTCCTTTGACATGGAGTCGATTTTTCTGATCTGGAGCCGACATCCTGTCGGAACGCGAACGGAAAATACTTTTTTTTGAAAATTGTTCGGAAAAAGAGTGGCTATTCTCTTCAAAGTGGTATATAATAAACCCTGTTCGCAGAAAGAAACCGCATGACGGTTTCGGAGCAAAGGAGAAGAGCGGAATGAACACAACCTGGTACATCCTGATTCTGGCGGTAGTCGCGGCCACCATCTGCTATGTGGTCTACAACTATCTCAGAATCAAAAAGATGCCGGAAGGGACGGCGGAAATGGTCGAAATGGCCGGGATTATCCGTTCCGGCGCCAATACCTTCATGAAGACGGAATACCGGACCATCGTGATCGTGGTGG
>CADBLV010000087.1 GCA_902795555.1 uncultured Eubacteriales bacterium
CCCCCTTCATCATTACCTTTGCGGTGTTTTTCGCCTATCCCTTCATCACCACGGTGATGATGAGCTTTCAGGAGATCACCGGCGCCGGAACAACCTGGGTGGGCTTCAAGAATTACAGCGACATGTTCGCCAATAAGAATTTCTACACGGCGGTGCAGAATTCGGTCACCTATATGGTGCTCACCTGTGCGATCCTGATTCCGGTTCCCATGGTGCTGGCTTATATCGCCGAATCGAAGTTCTGCAAGGCCGGGAAGTTCTTTAAAACCGTGGCCTTCATGCCGGTGCTCTGCTCGGTGGTGGTGGCTGGCATTATCTTCCGGATGATGTTTTCCGAGCTGGACGGAGCCCTGATGAATCAGGCCCGTGCCCTGTTCGGCCTGCAGCCGATCACCTGGCTGAAAGGCGCGTCCACATCCATGTTTGCCATGGTGCTGCTGTGCTTCTGGCGATGGACCGGCATGAATATGCTTTACTATATGGCGGGCCTCAAGTCTATTCCCAACGAGCTGTATGAGGCGGCGGATATCGACGGGGCAAACGCCTTTCAGAAATTCACGAAGGTGGTGCTTCCGCTGCTGAAGCCGACCACGATCTATGTGCTGACGATTTCGATCTATGCCGGGCTGTCCATGTTCACGGAAAGCTATATGATCTTCGGCGGCAATAATTCCCCGAAGAATTATGGGCTGACCATCGTCGGATATCTGTATCGCTACGGCTTTGAAAAGGTCGATAAATTCGGCTTTGCCTCCGCGGTGGGCCTGGTGCTGCTCTTCGGTGCTCTCGTGATCACCCTGGTGCAGCTGTGGATCACCGGAACGATCGGCAGAAGGAGGGATAACGCATGACGACCGTCCATATGACCGGAACTCATAAGGAAAACCGGCATACCGGCAAAAAAATCCTCCTCTGGATCTTCTTCGGCATCCTGAGCGTGCTGTTTATGATTCCGCTGTATGCGCTTCTGCTGGGCACCTTCAAGGGTGGCGCGGAGCTGTTTGTCAGCGGCCTGAACCTGAATCCCACCCCGGAAAAGCTTCATCTGAAGGCCTGGACCTATCTGTTCACCGGGGTCATGTCCAATGGGGAGCTGAACCCGCACGACTATTTCCTCTGGTATGGCAACAGCCTGCTGGTAGTGGTGATCCAGACCTCCCTGACCCTCCTTCTATCCTCCATGGTGGCTTACGGCTTTGCCAAATATCGCTTCAAGGGACAGAACGCCCTGTTTATGTGCGTTCTGATGGTAATGATGGTGCCCCTGGAAATCCTGATGCTTCCCATGTATACCCAGGTGAACGCCATGGGATTGCGGAACAGCTATGCGGGGGTGATGCTGCCCTTCCTGGTCAGTATGAGCGCGGTGTTCTTCTTCCGCCAGTTCCTTTCCGGCGTTCCCTATGAGATGCTGGAAGCAGCCCGGGTGGACGGGTGCACGGAGTACGGCACCTTCTTCCGGATCATTGTTCCGGTGATGGTGCCGGCCTATGCCTCCATGACCGTGCTGACGGGCATGGGCGCGTGGAACGCGCTGCTCTGGCCCATGCTGGTGATTTCGGACATGAAGAAGTATACAATCCCCATCGGCCTGAATACCCTCTGGTCGCCTTACGGCAATAACTACGACCTGATGATCACCGGATCCTGCTTCGCGATTCTGCCGCTGCTCCTGCTGTATGTGTTTGCCCAGCGGTTCATTGTGGAAGGCATGACCGCCGGCGCCGTAAAGGGATAAAGAAGTGTGCGAAACGAAAAACGGGAAAGAGACAGAACGGCCTGCCTATGTGGCAGCAGGAAGTCAGAATAAGAGGGTGAAAACGCAATCGTGAGAAAAAGAAAAGTAAAAATGACAAAGCGGACGGCCGTTCTGCTAGCCCTTGTGCTGGCGATCTTCGGCACGATTGCGGCGGAAACAAGCGCATGGGCACAGAAAGCGGCAGAAGTGCCATCGACGCAGGAAGCGGCGGAAACGCCTGAGACGCGGGAAGCGGCCAAGCAGCCTGAGACGCGGGAAACGGCGGAAACGCCGATGGCTCCCTCCTTTAAGGAGGTCTCTGTTCACGATCCCTCCGTCATCCGTGCGGAGGACGGAACCTACTACATCTTCGGCAGCCATATGACCGCCGCCCGAAGCACGGATCTGATGCGATGGGAAATGTTCTCCCGCAACGCGGATACGGGCTGCAAGCTGGTGAAAAATGTGCAGGAGGAAATGCAGGAAGCCCTCCGATACGCCAAAACCACCACCTTCTGGGCGCCGGATGTGCAGCGGCTGGCGGACGGCCGATACTATCTGTATTATTGCACCTGTGAGGGTTCCAGCCCGCTGAGCGCGCTGGGGCTGGCTGTCAGTGATAATCCTGAGGGACCCTATCAGAATCTGGGCGTTTTCCTGAAAAGCGGCGGCGCGGGCTATGACGCCACGACCCTGCCCAACGCCATCGATCCCTGCGTATTCTTTGATCGGGAAGGGAAGCTGTGGATGGTTTACGGCAGCTATTCCGGCGGCATCTACATTCTGGAGATGAATCCGGAGACGGGTTTTCCGCTGGAAGGTCAGGGATATGGGAAAAAGCTGCTGGGCAAAAATCACGCCCGCATCGAAGGCCCCTATATGCTCTACAGCCGGGAAACAGGCTATTACTACCTGTTCCTTTCCTTCGGCGGCCTGAACGCGGCGGACGGATATAACATCCGGGTCTGCCGCAGCCGGAATCCGGACGGCCCCTTCACAGACGCCCTGGGGCAGGATATGATCGACTGCGGCGGCGCTCCCGGAACGTTTTTCAACGACCCGGACTATGAACCGTACGGGGTGAAACTGCTGGGGGGATACTGCTTTGAGCCCATTGACAGCGATACGAACCGGGCCCGACTGGCCTACCGTTCTCCGGGCCATAATTCGGCATATTATGAGGAGGAGACCGGGCGATATTTCCTCATCTTTCATACCCGCTTTGCCGGAAGGGGAGAACAGTTCCGGGTGCGGGTTCATCAGATGATGATGAATGAAGACGGGTGGCCGGTGGTCCTTCCTCAGCGCTATGCGGGAGAAATGCCGGAGGCGGTGACGAAGGAACAGCGCTCCGGAAAGTATAAGGTGATCTTTCACGGCCGGGATATCAATAAGACGGAGCATACGAGTCTTCTCGCGTCGCTGGAAAAGGACGGAACGGTGACGGGAGATGTCTCCGGAACCTGGAGCTGTGAAGACGGACAAATCTTTCGATGCACGCTGAACGGGGTAGCTTATCGAGGCGTGATGAACCGGGCCTGGGACAGCCAGGAACAGCAGTGGGTCACCTGCTTTACTGCCATGGATGAAACCGGAGCCGCCGTCTGGGGCTCCGGATGTGCCAATGCATCAAAACACTTTGAATAAACGGAGGGAAGCAAACCATGAAGAAAGCAACCATGATCCTGGACAGAGACTATGTGATCGGGCAGGTGGATCCCCGGATGTACGGATCCTTTATCGAACATCTGGGGCGCGCTGTGTACGGGGGCATCTATGAGCCCGGCCATCCCACAGCGGACAAAAACGGGTTTCGTGAGGACGTGATCGCCAAGGTTCGCGAGCTGGGCGTCCCCGTCGTGCGCTATCCCGGCGGCAACTTCGTCTCCGGCTTCAACTGGGAGGACTCCGTGGGTCCCGCCGACCGGCGCCCGAAGCGGCTGGACCTGGCCTGGATGACCACCGAGACCAACGAGGTGGGCCTGCATGAATTCTGCGACTGGGCCAGGAAAGCCGATACGCAGGTGATGTATGCCGTGAACCTGGGAACCCGGGATCCCGACGCGGCCCGGAATGTTGTGGAATACGCGAATCACAGATCCGGCAGCTACTGGTCCGATCTGCGGATCAAAAACGGAGCGAAGGATCCTTTCGGCATCAAGCTGTGGTGTCTGGGCAATGAGATGGACGGCTCCTGGCAGATGTGCCATAAAACCGCCTATGAATACGGCCGGGTGGCCAACGAGGCGGCCAAAATGATGAAGTGGGTCGATCCTTCCATCGAAGTGGTGGCCTGCGGCAGCGCCGCTCATGATATGCCTACCTACGGGGCCTGGGAATATCAGATGCTGGACGAGTGCTATGAAAACGTGGATTATGTCTCCCTGCACCGGTATTACGGTAATCCCACGAACGACAC
>CADBLV010000088.1 GCA_902795555.1 uncultured Eubacteriales bacterium
GCGGAGACGACCTGGGTGATCTTTGGGGCCAGCCTGATGGCGGTCACCGTTCTGGCCACCTGGATCGCCCGCATCTTCTCCGCGACGCTGAACTACTTCCTGAACCGTTCCCTGGTCTTTCAGATCAAGGACAGCAAGGGATCAGGGCTTCGGTATCTGCTGGTCGCCATCCTGATCATGCTGCTTTCTTCGGGCCTGGTCAGCGGCATCGCTTCCCTGTTCCGTCTGAGCAGCCAGTCCTTTGTCAACACGCTGATCAAGATGGTGGTCGACACCATCCTGTACTTTATCAATTACCGGATTCAGAAAAGCTGGGTTTTCAAAAAATAACCGGAGGATTTTGTGTTATGAACAAAACGCTTCAAACCGTGCTGACGGTGCTTTGTGTCCTGATGATCCTGGCGATGCCGCTGATCATTCCTTCCCCCAAGCTGCTGGAAAGCTCCATTGACCGGATCCTGGAGGAAATGCCGGAGGACGCCGGGGAAGAAAGCTTCCTGCTGGACTGGCTGTTTACACGCGCAAAAGCGGAAGAAACCGCCTACAGCCTGCCGGTGGACCTGACCCCCGGTTATGAGCCCAACCCCGCCTGCTACACGGAAGACGGGTATGAGGACGACAGCATCACCGTCCGGATGGAGACCGTGGAAGAAGACGGCGTTCTGTACTGCATCGCCCGCGTCACCGTCAAAAGCCCGACCCAGCTCCGGACGGCGTCCGCAGGTTCTCTGAAGTCCAGAAAATATGCCAGGATCAGCACCATGGCCGCCAAGAACTTCGCGATCGTCGCCATCAACGGGGATAATTTTGCCAACGATCCGCAGAAAACCACTTACGAATACCGGATGGGCCAGCAGATCCGCAACAAAACAAACAAGAAAAAGGACATCCTGATCATCGACGAAAACGGGGACTTTCATCTTTTTGTCAAATCCGACAAAGCGAAGCTGAGCGAATTTGAAAAGTCCGGCCATCAGATCGTCAACGCATTTACCTTCGGGCCCGCGCTGGTCATCGACGGCGAAGTGCAGAAGATCGACGGCTCCTACGGCTACAACCCAAAGGGCAAAGAACCCCGGATGGCCATCGGGCAGACCGGCCCGCTTTCCTACGTGATGGTGATGGCCGAAGGCCGCAATAAGAACTCCGAAGGCGTCACCCAGCAGCAGCTGGCCGATTTCATGGGCGGGCTGGGCTGCGTGCAGGCTTTCAACCTGGACGGCGGCAACAGCGCGGAAATGATCTTCAACAACGCGTTTTACGGCTCCCGCACCGGCAACGAACGGGACCAGAGCGATATCATCTATTTTGCCACCGCGGTTGATCCGGTCACCTGGAAGGAGCAGTAACACATGATTTCCGGTATGTTTCAATTGGATGCCGACGCCGCCGTCATGCATCTCTGGCTGTTTGGCCTGATGGTGGCGCTGGGCACCGGTCTTTCCTTCTGGTTTTTCTGCTTTTCCGTACGCAGGAACGGGATCAGCGCGGGCGTCGCCCCGCTGACCTACCTGATCGGCATTCCCATAAGCCTGCTGCTGAGCAGGCTCATGTTCTGCCTGCTGGACGCTTCGTATACATCGATCACCGACCTCAGGTACTTTTTCAGGTTGAATGACGGCGGGTATGCCCTGTTCGGCGCGCTGATCGGCATCGTCCTCTCCGCGCTGCTTGCGGCCTTCTTCCTGCAGCAGAAAAAAGGGGAAGTGCTGGACGCCCTTACTCCGTCGGTTTTCCTGTTCATTTTCTTTGAACGGCTCGGGGAAGGGTTTATCCGGGACTTCGGCATCAGCCGCTCCCTGATTTACGGGACCCTGCGCGGTACGTTTTTCGTTCAGCAGGATACGGAGCTTTACCTCCGCACCTGGATCTTTGAAGCCGTCATCGCCCTGATCCTGTTCATCGTCATCCTGCGGATCGCGGCCGTCGACATTAGACCCGGGTATGTTTTCATGAAAGCCTGCATCCTGTACGGCGCGACTCAGGTGCTGATGGAAAGCCTTCGGTATGATTCTCATCTGATGTTTTCATTCGTCGGTGTTCAGCATGTGCTGAGCATGGTGCTGCTCGGCATTCCCGTGCTGATCCTGGCCAAGCGAGCGCTGAAGAAGCAAAAAGGGCTGGCGATCGCCGCCATGATCATGATCCCGGCCGTGGTCGGCCTGCTGGTATTCCTGGAATTCCAGATCGACAGGACGGAAACCAACCGCTATCTGCTGTACGGCATCTATACGCTGGCGCTGGCCGCGCCTACGGTCTGCGGCTTCCTGCTGGCCCGGAGGGACTGAACGGATGGATAAAGAGAAAATCGCCCGGATCAACGAACTGGCGCGGAAGCAGCGCGACGCCCTCCTGACGGAGGAAGAACGCCTGGAACAGCAGCTGCTTCGCCGGGAATATATCGATGAGTTTAAGGAAAGCCTCCGGGCGCAGCTGGACAATACCTACATCATGCAGCCGGAC
>CADBLV010000089.1 GCA_902795555.1 uncultured Eubacteriales bacterium
ACTGTGTCCTTCCCTTAGCGTAAGCTCTATTGAAGGAGCCCTGCGTAAGCTTGTCGAAGCAGGTGAATTAAAGCGGGAAGATGGTGGAAAGAACACCTGTTACTATAGGACAAAATAGGGTTCCCTCAACAAGCAAGAGATTCCCTTAAAAACAAACTAAGAATAAGGGAAAGTACCCAACCATAAGGGAAAGCATCGGTGAACGCAGGTGCTTCTTTTATTCTCAAAATTCCCATACTCCGAAAGCAGTACCACGATAAATGAAACCAGGGCACAGTACGAAGCATGAGGATCGAGTTATGCTTCATGTCTATCTGTCCACAAAGTGTGATTGTCACAATTTCACCTGTCCATTTTCCGGGTTACATTTAAATCCTCCGGGGTTTTTTAATAACGGTTGAAATGTAAAAAAACGGCTGATGTCATCAAATGTCATCAAATGTCATCGAATGTCATGCTTTGTCATTCTTGTGTCAGGCGGGGAAGCTGTGGTATGATAGCATCGGCAGAGTGGACAGTGGAAAGGTCACATGTGCGACCGCGTCCTGAGTTCCAGTCTCCGGGAAAACGGAGGGGACACGATCAACGCTGATTACAGGCAAAAATAGAATGTATTTTTTCCCCTCAAAATTTTTGCCCTCGTTGGGTCTTCAGGAAAAACAACGGGTTGTGGGGTATTCAGCCTGATTCGGACGCTTCGATTTTACACCTCAATTTTTCCCCTCGTTGCGAACCTGTCGTTCACGGAGCAATCTGCGTACTGAAAAAGGGCGGTTTCACACGAATTTAGTTTCACACGATCGGAAAAATCGTCGGGAAGCCTTGATTTATCTGCGTTTCGCAGGATTCTGCGGTTTCACACGACGCGGAGGGGAGAAAAACGGTAAATTCGAGAAGCGTTGAAAAATAAGGCTTTGAGGGCTGCTTCGGTTTCACACGATTCGTGTGGAACCAGGAGCGGTTGCACACGAAACCGAGGGAAAAAACACTTTCCCGAAATGGATCACTGTGGTATACTGCAGGAAGGAACTGAAGAAAACAGTCCGGTTTATCTGAAACGGAAGGGATATTCAGGATGACCGCCGAACCAAAGAAACAGGAGGAAACGAAGATGAAAAAAGCGATTGCCGCTCTGCTGACCCTGATGATGATCATGCTGTGCGCGATTCCCGTGATTGCGGAAACCGCGCAGGAGAAAACGGAACAGCCTGCCGTAACGGCGGAATTTCCGGAAATTCAGTACGTGCTGTTTCTGGGCACCAACGACAAGGATACCAATACGCCTGTGTTCACCGAGGCGGAAGCTATGGAGCAGCTGAAAGACATCCTGATCCGGCATTTCGGCGGATACACCATCCACGAGGCCCACGGTGGATGGATTGACAATGAGAAGATTTATCAGGAGTATACCCTGATCATCTATCTGAGCGATACGACGATCGATAAGGTTCACGCCGCGGCGGATGAGATGGTGGATGTTTTCCATCAGAGCTCCGTGCTGATCCAGGCAAACCCGACCCGGACGGAGTTCTATTCTCCCGGAAAATGACAGACCCTGGAACAGAATGTGTTTCACGGGAAGCCGCGCTGAAATCCAGTGCGGCTTCTTTGCGGCCTTTTTTCCGGGAAGACGCTGATTTTCTTCTTGCCAGAAAGCGGTCGGCAGAGGATAATGTTAGCTGAGTTGAAATGACCGAAAAACGGAGGAAACGAGAGATGATTCGGAAATATACCTTCGGGACGCCTTATGAAACGGACGCGGTGGTGATGGATCTTCCCGCGGAGACGGGTGCACTGCCGTATTTTGAGATGAGCACGGAGGGCGGCAGGGTGAGCCTGAGCATCCGGCTGAATCCGGGGGAGAAGCTGTTTGGACTGGGAGAATCCGTTCGGGGAATCAACAAGCGCGGGTTTCTGTACAAATCCTGGAACAGCGACGTATTCAATCACACGGAGAGCACGGAGAGCCTGTATGCCTCTCACAACCTGCTGATTTTCTTCACGCCGGCCTCCGGGGAAGCGCAGGCGCCGCAGGCCGATCGGGATCTTCAGACTCGGCAGGCCGGTCAGACGCCGGAGGTTCGCCACGGCCGGCTGTTTGGGATTTATCTGGACGATCCGGGGCTGGTGACCTGGGATCTGGGATATACCCGGATGGATACCGCGGTGATTACCTCCGAGAACGGAGACCTGAACCTGTATCTCATCGAGGAAGAAAGCCTGTCGGAGACGGCCCGGGCCTTCCGCCGCCTGACGGGGCGGAGCTATCTGCCGCCGAGATGGGCTTTCGGATACATTCAGAGCCGATGGGGATATGCCAGCGAGGCGGAGGTTCGCGGAGTGGTTCGGGCCCATCGGGAGCGCGGGATCCCCTTGGACGGGGTATGCCTGGACATTGATTATATGGAAGATTTCAAAAACTTCACCTGGCGGAAGGACGCCTTCCCGGATCTGGCCCGGTTCAGCGCCGACATGAAAGGGGAGCATATCCGGCTGATTCCTATTATTGACGCCGGCATCCGGGCTGAGAAGGGATATGCCCCGTATGACAGCGGAAAGGCGGCGGACGCCTTCTGCAAAAAGGCGGACGGGAGCGATTTCGAAGCGTCGGTGTGGCCCGGCATGTGTTGCTTTCCGGATTTTCTGCGGGAAGACGCGAGGGAATGGTTCGGCGATCTGTATCGGCCGCTGCTGGAGGCCGGGGTGGAGGGATTCTGGAACGACATGAACGAACCATCCCTGTTTTTCACGGAGGACGGCGTGCAGGCTGCTTACCGCCGGGCGGAGGAGCTGCAGGGCGGGGAGACGGACTATGAGGCCATGTGGAGCCTGAGCGGCGCCTTTGCCGGCATCGCCAACCGCATGGAGGACTACCGGTCCTTTTATCACGGAAAGGGCGCAGACCGGATCCGGCATGACAGGGTGCACAATCTGTACGGCGCATTCATGACCCGGGCCACGGCGGAGGGCTTCCGGAGGAACGCGCCGGGGAAGCGGTTGCTGCTGTTCTCGCGGTCTTCCTTTGTCGGCGCCCACAGGAACGGCGGCGTGTGGCAGGGGGATAATTTCTCCTGGTGGAGCCATATCCGGATGGCGGTGCATATGCTGCCGAATCTGAATCTGTGCGGGTTTCTGTACAGCGGATGCGACCTGGGCGGATTCGGATGCAACGTGACGGAGGATCTGCTGGCACGGTTTTTGCAGATTGGGGTTTTTACCCCGCTGATGCGCAACCATTCCGCGCTGCACACCCGGGAGCAGGAGATCTATCGCTTTTCAAGCTGGGAGGCCATGAAGGAGACGATCCGGGTGCGATATGCGCTGCTGCCCTATCTGTACAGCGAATTCATGAAGGCTGCTTTGACGGACGGCATGTACTTCCGGCCGATGGCCTTTGATTATCCGGAGGATGACC
>CADBLV010000090.1 GCA_902795555.1 uncultured Eubacteriales bacterium
AGCATGACCGACATGCAGTATCGCTATGAGAACGGACGCAACATCCTGACCATTCGGAAGGAGTTCGCCCAATGACTGAAATGCTGATACGCATGTGCGGGGCGGTGCTTTTCTATGTCGCGGTGACCGCGGTGGTCTGGAAATTCACAACGGAACGGGACATCAGGCGCGGCGGGCAGATTCTGATTGGCATCATCTTCGGAGGCTGCGCCATCCTTTCTACGCATATCGGAATAAACTATGAAAACATGGTGCTGAACGTCCGGGATCTGGGGCCTATGGCCGCAGGGCTTTTCTTTCATCCCCTGTCCGGAATCATCGCCGGCCTCATCGGCGGTGTGGAGCGATACCTGGCCGGAACACTGTGGAACATCGGCTCCTTCACAACGGTCGCCTGCTCCCTGAGCACCTGTCTGGCGGGCTTCCTGGCGGCGCTGCTGCATCAGTTTGTGTTCCGTAAAGAACGGCCCAAAGCTGTCTACGCTTTCTTCATGGGGGCCGTGATGGAAGTATTCCATATGTACGCCGTCTTCATCACGCACCGGAACGATGTCACAAAATCCTATGAGGTCGTTCGGGTGTGCGCGCTGCCGATGATTCTCTTCACCGGCATCGGCCTGGCGATGTGCTCCATAACGGTAAAGGGCATTTCCCGGGAAAACGGCGGACTGTTTCGTCATCGGCCCCGGGAAACCCGGTCCATCTCTCACATGTTCCAGTTCTGGGTGATGCTGGCTTCCACGCTCGTATTCATCATCAATTTCGGCATTTCCTATGCGCTGCAGACCTCGACGGCCATGGAGGAAGCACGATACAAGCTGATGGACTGGAGCAAAGATCTCCGAAGCAATTACAACACCGCCAGCAAGAACGTTGCTGCTCTGGCGTCCTATCTTGGTTCAGTGATCCGGAACAACGCCCTGCTTGTCGCTCGGGGGGTAGAAGCAGTCGGCGGTGTAGAGGCAGTCCGCGAGGAGCAGCTGAACGCTTTTCTGGGGGCGTCCCGTGCCGCAGGGATCTACACCATGGACGCGGATGGAAAGATGATCCGTGGGGTCGGGATCCCTTGGACCGACCTGCAGGAAGATGGTGATGACACTTCCCTGGCCGATCTGTTTTCGGGGAAAAAGGACGAAGCCCTGGTTGCCGATATCTCGAGCCAACCCCTGACGAACACGGTGATCCGATGCGGAAACGGATATGTGCGTGTGGCTTTCAACGAAGAGGAGCGTCTGGAAGCCATTCGCCTCGCCCAGTATCAGAGCGTGTTCGACGATTACAAGCTGTCTGATGAATCGGATTATTATCTGATGATTATTGGAACCGGCAACAGCGACACGGATGAGTTGCCAGAGCTGAACGGATACATTGTCTCCTCTTCCCTGAGCGGGGAAACCGGGCAGAAACTGAGCAACGCTCAGCAGGCTCAGCTTCTGTCGCATGCCGGCGGCGACGTGTTTTATTCCGCAGACTTTGCTTATCCCGCCCTGTGCCGATACATCGAGGTGGACGGCACCGTGTGGGGGCTGATTCTGTATGACACGACGACAGCATTTGCCAGCCGGGATGCCCAGACCTATGAAAACGCGTTTTCCGACCTGCTGGTGTTCGCGGTGCTGTTTGTAACGGTGACGCTGCTGATGGAATCCATGCTGGCCCGTCCCCTGCGGTCCGTCAATGCCTCGCTGAACCGGATCACCGAAGGCAACCTGAATGAAACCGTCTCCGTGCTCACCTCCGAGGAATTCACCACGCTTTCCCGGGACATCAACACCACCGTGGATGTGCTGAAGGGATATATCAGCGCTGCGGAAAAACGCATGGAGCAGGAGCTGCTGATGGCCAAAACCATCCAGGCTGCCGCTCTGCCGCGGAATTTCAACTTTCCGCGGGACGAATTTGAGCTTTACGCCCTGATGGATCCGGCGAAAGAGGTCGGAGGGGATTTCTATGACTTCTTCTTCGTGGATCAGAATCGCCTGGCCCTGGTCATCGCCGATGTTTCCGGAAAGGGCATTCCGGCGGCCCTGTTCATGATGCGGGC
>CADBLV010000091.1 GCA_902795555.1 uncultured Eubacteriales bacterium
CAGGGGCAGCAGGCCACGGACTTGTTCTCCCAGTCGATCAGCACGCCGTCAACATATTGCAGAACAGTGCTTTCCGGCGGGAGAATAATCTTCCTGAGGTTTTCACAGCCAAGAAAGGGATTGTTGTTAATGATCTTGATGCCCGCCGGCAGTTCAATCGTCGTCAGCTTTACGCAGTGATCAAACGCACGATATCCGATTTCTTTCACAGTGGATGGGATCACGATAGATTCCAGGCTTTCACAGGATCCGAACAGATGATTGTCAATGATCCGGATCCCTTCCGGGAGCGAAACGGATTTCAGCGCTTTACATTCACAGAAAACAAAGGAACCAATTTCCGTAACCGACTTCGGGATCTTCAGGGATTTCAGCGCGGAACAGCGATAAAAAGCATAATTGTCAATCTTTTTCAGTCCCTCAGGAAGCGTGACCTTCGTCAGCTGCTTACATTGCTGAAAAGCGTAAGCCCCGATGATCTCCGTTCCTTTCGGAACGGTATATCCGCCTTTCTTCGAACAGGGACAATAAATCAGGCGTTTGTCCTGTTCATGAAACAAAACGCCTTCCCGGATTTTCAGCACCGGATTTCCCTTCCCGACCCGGATTTTAGTCAGCGACGGATCCGAAGCAAAAGGATTGTTTCCAAGCGATATTACCTAATCCGGGATGGTGACGGAGGCCAGGTTTTGACACCAGGAAAACGCAAAGTTCCCGATCTCCTTCACACCCTCCGGAATGATGACGGAAGTCATCGAATGGCTGCGAAACGCATTTTCCCCGATGGAACCCACAGGATTCCCGTCCAGCGTCTCCGGAATCACAATTTCCGTTTCATCTCCGTGATACGCGATAATCTCGGCTTCCCCGCTGTCCAACAGACGATATTCATACATATTCTCCGGAGCAGTTGCTTCCTCCGCTCCGACCGGGCCTGCAGCCGCGAGAATGCATACCGTCAGAAGAATGCCGCAGAACCAAAGGACCCATCGTTTCATTTTGGTTTCCTCCCTGTTTGTCCTCTTAGATAAATCTCAGTCCATCCAACGTATCGCGGATGACCTCATCCCCGGAATCATCCTCATTCACGAATAGCATCCCTCATAAAATGGCAGATGAAATTCAGATGCATTTACGTACCAGTTCCTCATCATCAATTGCGGCATCAAGCAGTCTGCTAAGAAGTCCGGTATATCCCTTTCCGTACTGCTTTGCTTTTTTTAATGTGCTCGGAGAAATACGAAGCGAAATGGTTGGTTTTGTTCTGTTTTCATGATTGATCCGTTTGAACTGCATCAGTTGCTCTTTCATCATAAGCGGACTGTCGTCATCAAAAATCGGTTCTTTTTTCTCCGCTTCGTCCAGTTCACGGAGTTCTTCTTCTGTCAGCTCTGCATTTAGATCACTTAGTTTCATCTTTACCATATTCATACCTCGCTTTCTCATTATTTGTTGCCAGTCGTGCTGAAATCATCCGAATCGTATCCTGATTTCTGAGTGCGCATACAACAAAGAGAATCTTTCCAACCCGTCCCAGGACATCATAGCGTAGTTCTTCCGGATGTTCTTCATCTTCTCGGATCAGTTTGTGTGGGTCAAGAAACACTTTTGCTGCGGTTTTGAAATGGATTCCATGTTTTGCAAAGTTGATCCGGTCTTTTTCTTCTTCCCATTCGAAAGGCGCATTCTGCAAATCAATATCAATACGATGATCCATACGTTGCTCCTTTCACCGACAGTATACATCGGCAAAGCACAAAACGCAATACATTACGCAATACATTTCACTATAATAGTAAGACTACTACTTTGAGATGATCATAGATCTAACGCAACAGTCAAAGGTGCGGTATCAGTCGCGATTCATGTTGATTTCTTCCATCGGGTAATTCTTCAGGTTTTCAAGAATCTTCCGGCTGTCTGCTTTTCCGTAGAAGATGGGGACGGTTTTTTTCATCTCTGTTTTGAAGAATCCGACGCAGTAGCTTTCAGTCCTGATTCTCCGCAATCTGGAGCTTGTCTATTTCCCCTGCATCAGCTATAATGATGGCAGTTGAAAAAGCTGATCCGGCCACAGCAAAAGGAAGACATCCCTCAGATGCAGAACCGTTCTGAGCCGGGGAAGGAGGATCCCGCTGACGCGGGGAAAAAACGATGATCACGAATGATAAAGGCATTGTTGAACTGAAGCACTTTATTCTCAGAGAGATTTGCCGCCTGGCCTGGGAAGAAAGGCTTTCCGCGGAGGAAACGGAGAAGATCGTATATCAGGTCAGCCCGGGTCCGAAGCCTCAGTATCGTTGCTGTGTATATAAGGAACGGGAAATTGTCCGCGGAAGGATCCGCCTGGCCATGGGACAGGACGCGAACCCGGAGCACCCTTCTTCCAATGTGGTGTCCGTCATTTCCCCTGCCTGTGACGACTGCCCGATTCAGAACTATTCCGTGTCGGACATTTGCCGTTTCTGCCTGGGAAAAGCCTGCCTGAACGCCTGCAAATTCGGAGCCATCACGCCGGGCGATACAAAGATGCATATCGATCCTGTCAAATGTAAGTCCTGCGGCCTGTGTGCCAAATCCTGCCCCTTCGGCGCGATTATTCATCTTGAACGCCCCTGCAGGAAAGCCTGTCCGGTTGATGCGATTTTTTATGACGAAGCAGGGATTTGCTGCATTGATGACAGCAAATGCATCCACTGCGGCCACTGCATCCACAACTGTCCCTTCGGAGCGATCGGCTCCAAGATTTATGCCGTGGATGTGATCCGGGCGATTCTCAGCGGAAAACGGGTCATCGCGATGTGTGCGCCCGCGACAGAGGGCCAGTTCGGAAAAGAAATCAATATGGCTTCCATCCGCGCGGCATTGAAAAAGGCAGGCTTTGCGGACATGGTGGAAGTAGGCCTCGGCGGGGATATGACGGCGGCAAGCGAAGCAAAGGAATGGATTGAAGCCCGGAAAGAGGGCCGGATTATGACAACATCCTGCTGTCCGGCCTTCATTTCCATGATGCGCCATCATTTCCCGAAGCAATATGAGGAAAATAAATCATCCACCGTTTCCCCGATGGTTGCGGTTTCCCGTTATCTGAAAGTGCTGGATCCGGATTGCGTAACGGTGTTTATTGGCCCGTGCATCGCGAAAAAAGGCGAGACGCTGAATGAATATATCAAAGATACGCCGGATTACGCGCTGACATATGGAGAGATTGTGGCGCTGCTGGATTCCAGAGGGATTGCCATCGAGCCGGTGGAAGAAGCCTATCAGGAAGCCTCCGTTTTCGGAAAACGTTTCGCGGGCAGCGGCGGCGTGGCCGAGGCTGTGATGGAAGTCATGCGCGAAATGGGTGAGGACACCTCGGACATTCGTCTTTTGACCTGTGCGGGCGGTGATGAGTGTAAAAAAGCGCTTACGCTTCTGAAGGCCGGAAAGCTGGATGTTGATTTTGTAGAAGGAATGATCTGCCCGGGCGGATGTATCGGCGGACCGTCTAAGCATCAGGCTGAAGCAGTTGTGCTTCGGGCCAGGACGGAACTGCTCGGAAAAGCAGACAGCCGGAAGATCCTTGAAAACCTGAAGAATTATCCGATGGAAGAAATCAACATGAATCGCGACTGATACCGCACCTTTGCCTGTTGCGTTAGATCTACGGAGACGAAAAGAACCGTCCCGTCTACGATTTCTTTGTTTGTGTCAGGAAGGAACGAAGGCCGTCGATGGGAATGGGTCTGGAATATTTATAGCCCTGCAGATAGGACGCACTGAGCCCGGAGCACATCTTCTCGTCCTTCTCATCCTCAACCCCTTCATACAGCACGGAATAGTTCAGCCGGGAAAACAGTTCCGCCAGGCTGCCCAGCACCTGTTCCGATCGCTCGTTCTGGCCGGCGGAAATCACCATGCTCCGGTCAAATTTGATGATGTCGAAGGGCAGCTCCAGAATACGCTCCATGTTGCTGTATCCGGTTCCGAAGTCATCGAGATAGAACGTGATTCCCTTGTCCTTCAGTTCCTCAATCCGCTCCTTCATCAGCAGGAAATCATTGTCATTCCGGGATTCGGTCAGCTCGATGGCAATCCGGCTGCCATCGATGCCGTTTCGCAGGATGATCCCTTCGATATCCCCGCAGAAGCCCTGATCGCGCAGCTCCAGGGCTGACACGTTCACACTGATCCGGGTGATTTCATATCCCTCGGCGATCAGCTCATGCAGGATCCGGCAGGTTTTGTTCAGAATGATTTCCGTCAGCACATGGATGGTTCCGTTCTCCTCCGCCATGGGGATAAACGTATCCGGGAACACCAGCCCCAGTTCGTCCAGCTTCAGCCGCATCAGCGCCTCCGCCGTGTCATACCGACCGGTCTGAATGTTATAGACCGGCTGACAGTAAACCAGCACCCGCGGATCCTCCGGATCCTTCTTCGCGGCGATGTCCACCAGTTCCCTGAGAACCACGTCATATTGACGATACTTTTCCAGATCGTCAGGTCGGACACGATAAATCGTGTTTTCGGCAATGCGGACGTGAATGGAGCGGATGAAGCTGATATATTCATTCTTCCGGGTCAGCTCCGGTGTGCTTTCCCCGATTACCATCTTATAGTCATATCGGAATTTGGGATATTCGACGTCAAACTGTTTCAGGATTCGCTCCGTCCGCTGCACCCAGTCCGGGTTTTTCCGTTTCGGAACCAGCAGCAGCATATGCCCGTTGCTCACCTGGAAAAGGGCGGCGCCGTGATAGAAGGATCCCGCCACAAGCCGGATCAGCGATCGCAGCTCCTCGGACATCGTCGCTCCGCTTTCATCCAGTTCCCGCATATACAGGCTCAGAAAGAGAAATTCCCGTTCCCGCTCGCCGGCATAATGAATCAGGTTGTTCATCCCCCGCAGGCTGTTGGCCCCCAGCTGCGCGTCATAGGGATTGGAATGCAGAAGGTACATCACGGCAATCAGGGGGAAGAGGAAGGTGGCGGCCGTAAAGGTGGATTGCGTCCGGAGCCGGGCCGTGATCAGCACCATCAGGGAAATCCCCAGCACGCCGAAAAACCCGATCATCACCCGGTGATACAGCCGATTCCGCACTTTGAGCAGCATCACCGTCAGCAGCGTCACAAACAGCACATAGCCCACCGTAAACACCTGGGATCCGTCGAAGGAGAGCATGCCGTCCACAAACCGCATGCCGCTCCCTGTGAAAATCATCACCGTATCCAGCACGGAAAAGATTGCCAGCAGGGCAACCGAAAGACGGAGATAAGGCTTTCTGTCCGGCTTTTCCAGCATCGTCGCCTCGCAGATATACACCGCATACAGATAAAGCAGCACATACAGTAGCACGTGATAAACGCTGCGCAACCCCTGGAGAATGGGGAGGGGCGTCGCCGGCGCATGCTTCAGCAGATAATGCAGCATCAAATCCGCGGAGGTTGCCAGCATCAGCAGCCCCAGCATGGACACGAAGATTCGGAAGCTCTTCATGCGAACCTTAAAGGAGACCGCCAGCAGCAACAGCATCACCAGGCATACCGCCAGCACCGTGATTTCGCTGGATGGATCGTAATGCTCCATCATTGCGGAGTTCCACATGTGTCGTCGCCTCTTTTTCTGAAAATCCGGAGACGAAAAAAACCGTCCCCATCGTCTACGTCAGGCCGAGGGATGCTTCTTCCGATTCTTGTCAGCATACATCGCGCGATCCGCCCGCGTCAGGAAGCTGTCGATCTCCTCCCCTTCCCGGGGAACAGCCGCATAGACGCCGAAGCTTGCGCTGATATCGCAAATCCACGGGTCTTCCCGGTTGATCCGTTCCAGCTCGTCCGTCACCATTTTGATCAGCTTCCCGCCGTCCTCCGGAGAATCCACCATGCCATAGGCCAGGAATTCATCCCCGCTGATATGAACCGTGGTGAGATTCATTTTCTGAAGGATCTGCATCCCCCGCCCCATCCGGCAGATGGCCTCGTCGCCCATCAGATGCCCATGCTCGTCGTTGATGGCCTTCATATGATCCATATCGGCGCTCATCACGGCAAACACAGCCCCGTCCTTCCGAGCCTGTTCGAACACGGCCGGGGCCTTCTCCCGATATCCCCGCCGGTTCAGCATCCCGGTCATCACGTCCTGAACGGCCAGGGACGCGATGGTGTCGGCATAATGGCGAATATTGTTCTGCAGATACAGGCTCATCAGGGCGCCGTTGAGCAGCATCAGCACCGAATACAGGGCGGAACCGGTCGCTTCTCCGAAATCCATCGCCACATAGCCCAGGCTCCGGCCCCGGTAATACAGGGGGCAGAACACCAGGCACACGTTGTTCTTGCGCATTTCTCCCAGGCTCGGCGCCAAGTCTTTGCGCCGGAAAAGAACCGAGGGATATTCCCTGCCGTTGCGAACCCCGTAGAGCAGCAGCATTTCCTCCGGATAGGCATCCGGAGCAATGTCGCCGGGATTTTTGATTTCCCGGCAGATGACCGGATCCACGCAGAGAAACAGCTGGCGAATCCCCCAGGCCCGGGCAAACTCGCGCAGAACGGCCACGGTCTCCGCCTCGTCGGCCACGCCGGCCATCGCCCCGGAGAACATGCTCACCCGGGTCAGCACCGTTTCCATGTCCCACCGGTCTGCTCCCAGCATCCGCAGCTTGTCGCTCATATATTCCAGGCTCTGTTCACATCCGCAGCTTTCCCCATAGATCGGAATCGTCGGCAGCAGGATATGATACGTGTCGGGCTCCTTCCCGTCAATCCATTTGCACAGGATGTCAATCGCCAGCCTCGCGCAGCGGTCCACCGGGCGGCAGATCGTGGTCAGCCCCCGCATCACAGCCTCCCGAAGCGCGTCAAACCCGGTCACGGCCACATCCCCCGGAACCCGGATCCCCCGCTCCGCAAAGTAATCGATCACGGAAAGAGCCATATCATCGTTGCTGCAGACAATCGCATCCGGCAGCTCGCCGCCCAGATTCAGAATCTGCTCCGCGGCGTTTCTCCCTCCGACCCGGGTCCATTGCCCGTCAAAGATCATCCCGTCGTCCAGATAAAGCCCGTTTTCCGCCAGCGCCTGTCTGCAGGCCCGGACACGCTCCTGAGAAACGCTGTGATTCAGAGGCCCGCTGACAAACGCGAACCGCCTGGCGCCGTGCCGCTGGATCAGGTGCTCTGTCACCTCCCGCACACAGACCGCGTCGTCAAACCCAATCGTCACCGCCCCATCCAGCGGCACATCGACGGACACATGGGGCTTTCCCTTCAGTGGCTTCAGCACGTCTATCACCTTCTGAAAGGTTTCCACGTTTCCCATGGTCGCCGTCAGGGAAATCACCCCGTCGAACATGCTCAGATCTGGAAGGTCGTAAATCATCCGCTCTTCCTTTTCGCTGGTGGAGATCGCAACATTCATATGACCCTGGCTGTTAAAGATGCAGATATCCGCGTCATACTGACTGCCGGCGGCCGAAAGGCCTCTGGCAAAATCCTGCTGATATTCACGGTCGATGCTGGCCAGCAGCACAGCGATCTTCTTCCTGCTCATTTTCACGTTCCTCCCGGAATGGGCCGGTGTTTTCAGGCGCTTCGATGAAAGAACGCCTGCCGGAGATATGAGTTCTGCAATTCATGACCGGATTCTATTGTATCCTAACCGGGCCAAAAAAACAAGCTTTCCCTTCCCTCCGCGGGGAAAAGAAAACGTTTGCGCAGGAGGAAGATCTATGATATACTGAACGAAGTGCCCCGCTTCCGGGTTTCATCGTTTCGAAGCGAAAGCGGGAGATTTTTCAGGAGGGATCTGCCGATGAAGTTCGGTCATTTCGACGACAAAGCCCGGGAATATGTAATTGAGACTCCCCTTACGCCGTATCCGTGGATTAACTATCTCGGATGCGAAAAGTTTTTCGGCATTATCAGCAATACCGCCGGCGGTTATTGCTTCTATCGGGATGCGCGGCTTCGCCGGATCACCAGATACCGATACAACAATATGCCGGTCGACAACGGCGGCAGGTATTTCTATATTAAGGACGGGGACACGGTGTGGAATCCCGGATGGAAGCCTGTGAAAACCGAGCTGGATACCTATTCCTGCCGTCACGGCATGGGATATACCGTGATCACAGGCAAAAAGAACGGCCTGAAAGCCTCCCAGCTGAGCTTTGTGCCCATGGGATATGATGCGGAAGTTCATCAGATCACGCTGACCAACGAAAGCACCGAAGCCAAAGACGTGATCCTGACCAGTTTCGTTGAATTCTGCCTCTGGAACGCGCAGGACGACATGCTGAATTTCCAGCGGAATTTCTCCACGGGCGAAGTGGAAGTGGAAGACGGCGTGATCTATCACAAGACGGAATATCGCGAGCGCCGGAATCATTACGCCTTCTACGGCGTCAACACCCCGATCGACGGCTTTGACACGGATATGGAAACCTTCCTGGGGCTTTATAACGGATTCGAGAATCCTCAGGCTGTTTTCTCCGGAAAGATGGGCGACTCCCTTGCTTCCGGCTGGCAGCCCATGGCCGCGCACCAGATCAAAGTGCATCTGGAAAAGGGCGAGGAGAAAAAATTCAATTTTGTGCTGGGATATGTGGAGCTTCCCAATGAGGAAAAATGGGAAAAGCCCGGCGTCATCAACAAGAAGCCGGCGAAGGAGCTCCTCTCCCGGCTCAGCACGGACGAGCAGATCGCGAATGCTTTTGCCGAACTGAAGAAGCACTGGGACAACCTGCTCAGCGCCTACACGCTCACTTCTTCCGAAGAGAAGCTGAACCGGATGGTCAACATCTGGAACCAGTATCAGTGTATGGTGACGTTCAACTTCTCGCGCTCGGCCAGCTTCTTCGAGAGTGGTGTAGGCCGCGGCATG
>CADBLV010000092.1 GCA_902795555.1 uncultured Eubacteriales bacterium
CCACCTTCAGGTGGTGCTCAATATATTCACGCAGCTTGCTGATTTCGCTCTCGGACAGATCTTTAACGCGCGTGTCCGGATTCACGCCAACTTCCGCGAGCATCTTCTGCGACGTGGTCAGCCCGATGCCGTAAATATACGTCAGACCGATTTCCACGCGCTTTTCTCTGGGCAGGTCAACGCCTGCAATGCGTGCCATTTTACGTATTACACCTCCGTATGTTCTTTGCCCCATGGCAATGGAAAAGGATGTTCCCCCGGACGAGGCAACCCAACCCAATCCGCGGAACAGATCTCCTCAAACGGTGCTCCCGGTGAAAGCGGGCGCACAGACACGGGCCAGCCGCTATGGAAGGTACGGCAGGTCAGCGCCAACAGAGACGGGCTTGGCTCGCTACCGGAACATGCGTCAGATCAACGCATGCAGCCGCCCGGCGGCGAAACCAGGGCTAACTGCTATAGTTTAGCACAGGGTTTTCCAAAAGGCAAATCTTTTTTGGATAGAATTCTTAAATTTTGATAAAAAATGTTACAAATTCGAAAAGATTTAGTCCTCTTCATCCGAAACTTGATGCTGCAGGGCAGAAAGCAGGGCAGTCCGTTCATTCGGAAGCTTTCCGTCCATCACATACGAGAGAAGCCTGTTCAGAGCTTTGCCGATCTCCTGCCCCCGCAGCCCCAGGGCCATCAGGTCATGACCGTTCACAGCCAGATCTTTCAGCGTGAAGCAGGGTTGTTCCCGCAGCACGGCGTCCAGCGCGTCCATACGTTGCCGCATGCGTTCATCTTCCCGTTCCCGACTGGTAATGCCGGTGGCAATCCGGTCGGCCCGATGAATCTGAAACAACGCCCGTAAATCCCGCTCCCCAAATTGGTGCAGACGGTGCAGCAGGAATCGTCGGTCGGTGGCCGGGGCGCCGTCCTGCGTTCGAAGGGGGATATCGTGATACATCACCAGGCGTGTCACTCTTTCCTGCTGATCCCGGTCGCAGTGCAGATGCTCTGTCACTCGTCGCGCGATGTCGGCGGAAATGGCCTGATGGCCGCGATAGTGGGCTTCTCCCTTTTCGTCGATGGTTTGAGATGCGGGTTTGCCGGTGTCATGCAGGAGCATGGTCAGGCGCAGATCCTCTTCCGGCGGAATGTTTTCCACTGCCTGAACCGTGTGCTCCCACAGGTCGAAGCGATGATGGTGATTCAATTGATCGTATCCCGGCATTCCCGCCAGATCGGGAATGATGACGGCGAGCACATCCGGGTATTCCCGCAGAATGCGTCCCACCGCGGGGCCGCAAAGCATCTTTAGCAGTTCCACCCGGATCCGTTCCGCCGCGACCAGGCGCAGCGTTGGGGCAAGGAGGTGAACAGCGCGCGCGGTGTCCGCCTCCAGCGCGAAGCCAAAGGTGGATGCGAAACGAAGTGCCCGCAAGATTCGAAGGGCATCTTCCCGAAAACGCTCCTCCGGCTTTCCGACGCAGCGGACAATGCCTCCGGCCAGATCGTCCTGCCCCCCGAAGAGGTCCACCAACCCTTCGTCCGGGCTGTAAGCCATGGCATTGATGGTGAAATCCCGGCGGGACAAATCCTCCCGGAGATCTGTCACAAAGGCAACGGAGTCAGGATGACGGTGATCCGAGTAAGGCCCGTCGGTGCGGAAGGAGGTGACTTCATAAGGGATATGATCGCGTACGACCGTGAGGGTGCCGTGTTTGATCCCGGTTTCCACCACATGCTCCCCGGCGAAAACCTGCTTCATCTCCTCAGGGGTGGCCGAAGTGCACAGATCCCAGTCGTGGGGCGTCCGACCCAACAGGGCATCGCGGACACAGCCGCCTACTGCGTAGGCCGGATAGCCGGCATCCCGCAGACGGGCGATCAGATCGGAAACGGAGGAAGGAAGATTCATGGCGTACTCCTTATCATCATGAAACGGGACAGATGAAGCGTCCGTCGAAATACAATCTCCTGTCATTATATATGAAGGAATGGATCATCGTCAAATCTGTTGACGCTTTGACGGCGTCCTGCTATGATGGAATGGAAAGATTGAATACCGGGGGACACGATGCATGAAGACCAGAACAGAACATGATTCCATGGGTCCGGTGGAGGTTCCGGCGGATCGGTATTGGGGGGCGCAGACGGAGCGCAGCCGGCAGAATTTTCCCATCGGGGCGGGCATTGAGCCCATGCCGGCGGAGATCATCCGGGCTTTCGCGCTGCTGAAAGAGGCGGCGGCCGTAGCAAATCTGTCGTTGCGGCCGGAGAAGATGACCGAGGCAAAATGTGCGGCGATTCGCGGCGCGGCGGAGGAGGTGCTGGCCGGAAAGCTGGCGGATCATTTTCCCCTGGTGGTCTGGCAGACCGGTTCAGGCACTCAGAGCAATATGAACATGAACGAAGTGCTGGCCAACCGGGGAAACGAACTGGCCGGACATCCGATTCTGCATCCGAATGACGATGTGAATATGAGCCAGTCTTCTAATGATACTTTCCCCGCGGCCATGCATATCGCGGCAGCGGAGGCGCTGGAAAGGAAGGTGTTGCCCGCTCTGGATCGCCTGACGGCCGTCATGAGGCGTCTGGAAGAGGAGAACCGGGATGCGCTGAAATGTGGACGGACGCACTTGCAGGATGCAACGCCCATCCTCTTTTCTCAGGAAATTTCCGGATGGCGGGCCAGTCTGGAAAAGGATGCGGAAATGATTCGCGCCGCTGTGAAACCGCTCTGTGAGCTGGCGTTGGGCGGGACAGCGGTGGGGACCGGGTTGAATGCTCCGTCGGGCTTTGATCGCCTGGCGGCGGCTTTGCTGGCGGAAAAAACCGGCCTTCCTTTTGTGACAGCAGAGAATAAATTCCATGCCCTGACCTCCCGGGATGAGATGGTTTTTGCCCATGGAGCCCTGAAGGCCCTGGCATGCGATCTGATGAAGATCGCCAATGATATCCGCTGGCTGGCCAGCGGCCCGCGGCTGGGCCTGGGGGAAATCACCATTCCGGAAAACGAACCGGGTTCTTCCATCATGCCGGGAAAGGTGAATCCCACTCAGTGTGAACAGGTGACGATGGTGGCAGCCCAGGTGATGGGGAATGACGTGACAGTCGGCATAGCTGCCAGCCAGGGTCAATTTGAACTGAACGTCTTCATGCCCGTGTGTGCTTACAATTTCTTGCAGAGTGCAAGGCTGCTGGCAGAGTCCATGGAAAGCTTCAACGAGCGCTGTGTCAGCGGCATTCGGGCCAATCGGGAGAAAATGCGTCAGAATGTGGACAATTCCCTCATGCTGGTCACAGCCCTGTCTCCCTATATCGGCTATGAAAAGGCGGCGCAGACTGCGCAAACGGCCTTCCGGGAGGGCTGTTCCCTGCGGGAAGCCTGCGTGAAGCTGGGCTTTCTGACCGGGGAAGCCTTTGACGCCTGCTTTCATCCGGAGCAGATGGTATAAACAGGAAACGGAAGCAAAAGAAGAAACAGAAACGGGAAACCAGGAACAGCACGGAGGAATACACATGACGGAGCGGCTGTATTACGATGATGCGTACCTCTGGAAATTCGAGGCGACAGTGACCGCCGTCCGCACGGCGGGAAAGCCGGGCCAATGGAAGGCGGCGCTGGATCGCAGCGCTTTTTATCCCACGTCCGGCGGCCAGCCCTATGACACAGGCATCCTGAAATGGAAGGGCGGATCTGCCCGGGTGATGGATGTGGAAGCGGATGCGGACGGTGAGGTCTGGCACACGGTGGATCGGCCTCCGGAAGTCGGTGTCCGGGTTCGGGGAGAGATTGACGGGGCCCGTCGAACGGATCACATGGAACAGCACGGGGGCGAGCATATGCTGGCCGGCGCGTTGTGGGAAAAGCTGGGCGGTGTGACCATCGGTCTCCATCTGGGTCAGGAGGATTCCAGCATCGATGCGGATCTGCCGGAAGGACGGACTCATCTGACCGAAGAGGAAATCACGCTGCTGGAGGACACGGTGAACGCCAGAATCCGGCTTGATGCGCCGATCCGCTGCTGGTTTCCGGAGGCTGAGGAATTAAAAAAACTGCCCCTTCGCAAACCGCCCACGGTGACGGAGCATGTGCGCATCGTTGCCATGGGGGATTTTGAGATGGTGGCCTGCGGCGGCACGCATCCCTCCTCTACGGGACGGATCGGCCTGGTGAAAATCATCTCAGCCGTCCCGGCCCGGGGAAAGGTGCGTCTCACTTTTGTCTGCGGCGGAAGAGCGCTTCGGCTTTTTCAGACCTATATGCGATACGCAGACAAGGCCGGGGCGGCCCTCAGCTGCCCGGTCGGAGAGCTGAGCCGGGCAGCGGCGGAGCTGAAATACCGCCTGGCGGAAACGCAGAAAAAGGCAAACCGATATGAAACAGGGGATCTCCTGAATCAGTTCCGGGCGGGGGAGAACCGGGAAGACCTGTCGGGAACGGCGCCTGTGTCCCTCGCTGTTCTGACACTGCCGGATCACGAGGCAAAGGCGGTGGCGGAGGCTGTGTCCGAATACATCCGGGAAAAGGGGAAGATCCTGCTGCTGTGCTGTGGGGAACGCCTGACTTTTGCCCGCTCGGCGGACGTGAACGTGGATATGAACGCGCTGATCAAGCGGGTGGCCCGGGGTGGCGGAAGGCCGGAGCTGGCTTCCGGGGCCGGCATCCCGGAATGTGTCGGGACGGCGAAAAAAATACTGATGACGGAGTATCGCAAATGACGGAAGAAAAAGACCTGATCCGAATCCAGTGGCATGTGGACCGGACGGGAGAGAATCCGAAATACTGCCTGATCTGCCTGCATCCGGATCATCCGGATCTCCATGTGGAAGTGGAGGCTTCAGAGAAGATGACGGAGCGGGTCGCCAAGGCGTATCTCATGCAGCAGATGTTCAATCTGGGCCGGGAGAAAGGGATTGAACCCAGGTTTCTGCGCTTTAAGATCAACGGAATCGTGGAATAGGTTTTTACGATCCGCCAACGGAAGGAACGGAAGAAATCCTTCCCGATGTTCTATGGCAAAAAAGCAGAAATCAGATGATTGACAAAATTGTTTTTTTGCTGTTAAATGGATACAAAGTGCAGGAAAAAGCCAATGCACTTTGAGGAGGAAACGAAGATGTCATTGACCTTTCAGCCGATGATGGAAAGCCGCCCGATTCGCGAAATTGCCTATGACGTGTTGAAGAAAGCGATCATCACGGGGGAGATTCCGGCCGGAGAACGGATTGTTGAAACAGAATATGCAGATCGTCTGCATATTTCCCGCACGCCGCTGCGCGAGGCGCTTCGAAAGCTGGAGCGGGACGGGCTGGTGGAATATGTGATGCGGAGGGGTGTAGTGGTTCACGCCTTCACGACGGAGGATGTAGAACAGATTTATACGATCCGGAACGCGCTGGAGATGCTGACCCTGCCGGACATCATTGAAAACGCCACGCAGGAGGATATTGCCGCCCTGCGGGAAAAGCTGGCTGTCATGGACAGATTTCAGGCAGTTGACGATGTGGAGAGCCTGAGCCCCCTGGCCCGGGATTTCCATACCAGCCTGACAGCGATCAGCGGAAAGAAGCGAATTCTTCGGGTGATTGACAGCCAGGATGAATATATCCGTCGATTCTCCGCCATGGCCATCCAGCAGGAAAATCGCCGCTCCGCTGCCCATGAGGAGCATCATCGCCTGGTGGACTATGTGGAAAACAAAGATCTGGAAAAGTTCACCAAGCTGATGAAGGCGCATATCGAGCGAAGCAAGGAAAACTGCCTGGCCGCCCTGGCCGCCCGGAAACAGAACCGGGATCTGAACAGGGACTGAGCAAGCCCTTCAAACGAACAGCATTCCATATGCTGTTCACACGATTCATCCGGATTCCCTGGATAAAAGAAAGCAAAGGAAAGAGCCGCTCCCCCTCGGGAACGGCTCTTTTTGAACCAATGGAGATTACTTGTTGAAGCTGTCGCACAGAGCCTGCCAGGCGGGCATGCCTGCTTCGATCAGTTCCGCGGGAGTGGATCCGCCCAGGGCCCACAGGAGGCTGTTGCCCAGCACGTCGTTCTGGGTGCCCAGGTACAGGGTCTTGTTCACGCGGCAGTGTTCCGGTTCACGCAGCATGGCGTTGCTTTCATCCACGGCGCGCTCGTCGGTGTAGTTGTATTTGTTGCCGATCCAGTTGCCTTCGACATCAACACCGGGGGTGTTGTTGGTCCACAGGTCATACAGGAAAGCCAGCTTTTCCACCATCTCCGGCTCATAGCAGGCGGGGATCAGGGTGATATTGTCGCTGACGACGGTCACATAGGGATCGCCTTCGTTGGGCACGGGGAAAGCCACGCAGCCCCATTCGTCTTC
>CADBLV010000093.1 GCA_902795555.1 uncultured Eubacteriales bacterium
GCTGCAGCGCGCCGGCCAGGCCGCCCATGGCGCCTGAGATGGCCAGGGCCGTGACGATGGAGCGATTCACATTGATGCCGGCATATTCCGCGCCGAACTTATTCACGCCCACCGCCTTGAGCTCATATCCCAGGGTGGTTTTCTCAATGATGAACCAGATCAGAATCGTCAGGGCGATGGCCACGAGGATGCCCCAGTTGGCCGTGGGCGCCAGGCCGTTAGCCTTGATGAAGTCCTTGGAAAACAGCATGCTGGCATTGGCGGAGATGTTCTTGGTTGCCTCAGCGGATCCATCGTTATGAATCGCGGGGATTCCGGCGATGAAATTGGACAGGTAGAAGGCGATCCAGTTGAACATGATCATGCTCAACACTTCATTGATGCCCCATTTCACCTTCAGGAAAGCGACGATGCTGCCCCAGACGGCCCCGGCCAGCAGCGCGGCCAGGAAGCACAGGGGAATCAGCACAAACTTGGGCAGATCCGGCAGGAGGATGCTCGTTACACAGGCGGCCATGCTGCCCATGACGAACTGGCCCTCCGCGCCGATGTTGAACACGCCGGTTTTAAAGCTGAAGGCTACGGACAGGCCTGCCACAATATAGGGCACCGAATACACAATCACATAGGAGAAGCCTTTCAGCGAAGTGACGCTGCTGATCAGCTTTCCGTAGGCGTCTCCCACGCTCAGCTTCATGATCACCAGGAAGATCGCGCCGATCAGGAACCCCAGCAGGATGGCCAGGATGGTGTGAATAAATTTATTCTCGGACAGAAAGTCCAGGAAGCCCTTTTTCTCTTTCATTCCTTTTTCCCTCCAGCCATCATCAGACCCAGCTCGTTTTCATCGGCCTCGCCGCCGGGAATGGAGCTGACGATTTTCCCATCAAAGATGACGTCGATCACGTCGGAAAGGCTCATGATTTCATCCAGCTCAAAGGAAACCAGCAGCACGGCCTTTCCCTTGACCCGCTGCTCCACGATGTATTTATGCACATATTCGATCGCGCCTACGTCCAGGCCCCGGGTCGGGTTTACGGCGATCAGCAGATCTTTGTCGTTCTGCACTTCCCGGGCGATGATGACCTTCTGCTGATTGCCGCCGGAAAGGGTCCCGGCCGGACGCTTCTGGTTGTCCGAGGGGCGGATGTCAAATTTCTCGGCGGACCGGGTCGCATGTTCATAGATGGGTTTCCGCTGCAGCACGCTTCTTTTCGCGAAGGGGGGCTTGGCGTAGTTCTGCACGATCAGGTTGTCCTCGACCGTGAAATCCAGGAGCAGGCCGTGCTTCTGCCTATCCGCGGGAATGCTGCTGACCCCATGAAGGAAGCCGAAGCGCGGCGTTTTGTTGTAGATGCTCACGCCGTTTACGGTAGCTTCGCCGCTGGTTCCCTTTCGCAGGCCGGTCAGGATTTCCACCAGCTCCGTCTGGCCGTTGCCGTCGATGCCGGCGATGCCGACAATCTCTCCGGCGTGCACCTGCAGGTTCAGCCCTTTCAGGATCTCCACGCCCCGATAGTCCAGCCCGTGAAGATCCTTCACATCCAGCACAACCGGCCCGGGCTCCTGCTGGGGCTTGTCGACGACGAAGGTGACTTTCCGCCCCACCATCAGGCTGGCCAGATCATTTTCCGAAACTTCGTCCACATCCACGGTGGTGATATATTTTCCCGCCCGGATGATGGAGCAGAAATCGGCGGAGGCTTTGATTTCCTTTAACTTATGCGTGATCAGCAGGATGCTCTTCCCATCCCGGGTCAGCGCGTGCATGATCTGAATCAGCTCTTCGATCTCCTGCGGGGTCAGGGACGAGGTGGGCTCATCCAGAATCAGAATCTCCGCTCCCCGATACAGGGCTTTCAGGATTTCCACGCGCTGCTGCATGCCTACGGAGATGTCTTCAATCTTTGCGTCAGGATCGATGGCCAGGCCGTATCGCTCGGAAATATCCAGCACATTCTTTCGGGCCGTCGCCATGTCCAGCTTGACCCCTTTGCGCGGCTCCGTTCCCAGGACGATATTCTCCGTGACCGTAAAGGGCTGCACCAGCATAAAGTGCTGATGAACCAGCTGTACGGTCTTTTGCGGCCGACCTCCGGGGAGATTCTGGTTCGTGGAAAGCCGATCACCATGAATTCCCCCAA
>CADBLV010000094.1 GCA_902795555.1 uncultured Eubacteriales bacterium
CTTTTCGGCCATCAGCTTCCGATAGGTGGTTTCCTTCAGACCGCCGGCGTAACCGCTGTGGTGATAATACTTCTTCTGATCCAGCTTCTTGCCGGTCAGAATGGCCTTAGACGCGTTTACGATGATCACATAGTCACCGGTATCCATATTGGGGGTGTAGATCGGCTTGTTCTTGCCGCGAAGGATGTTCGCTACCTGGCTGGCCAGCCGGCCCAGCACCATTCCCTCGGCATCGACGACGTACCACTTACGCTCGATGTCAGCTGCTTTCGGAATAAATGTCTTCAAGGTTGTTCCTCCTCGGGTTGATTGTTAGATATCCGGCCGTTCATGATGGTCGCATGTTCGGCACATTGATCAATGGCTACCGGGGCTAGCGGAGCTATTGAAGCCAAATGCTATTTTACGACAAATCCGAGTTGAAGTCAATCATTTTTTTGTGGATTTTGGCAGGATAGTCGCTTCGCTGTCGGGATATCGCGCTGTCCGGCGCAGTGTGGGGTTCGCCGTCTCCATCGTTGTCCGGGATTCGCCGTCTCCATCGTTGCCAGGGGTTTACCGTTCCCATCGTTGTCCGGGATTCGCTTCCCCCATCGTTGCCCGAGATTCATCGTCCCGGATGTTCTATGGCAGTTTTTACGGAATCAGCCGCGTTTTCCGAAGGCCCTTCGGATAATGATTTCGAATCAGCCCGTCGCTTCCCTTTCCCCATCCCAGATTCATCCCCAGATATCGCATCAGCATCCAGCCGGTTCCTTCTCCTTCAAGTGTCTCCCCGGCCATATATCGCGATGCTTCCTCCGGAGAAAGATCGCGGAAGGGAATGCCGGAAGAATTTTGGGCCAGAAAGCCGGATAAGGCTATTGCATGATCGGGCACCGCGTATCGATCCCGAATCTCAGCCAGGCGCAAGCCGCATCGCAGGGTTCGGATTCCCTGAAGTTTCGGCAGGATGGGCATTGAAAAAAGCATATTCCCCTGCTGAAAGAGCGGCTGCAGCATTCTCTCTTCCGGAAGCAGACCTTTCAGCAAACGCTTCCCATCCGGAGAAGCCGGGGCATCGGCGCAGGTGATGGCAGGCGTTTCATCCCCGTCCCGGTGCAGTAGCGCCACAAACTGTCCTTCCCCTGAAATCCGGTGTGGATAAAAGGTAGCAAATCCTTCGGCATGGATCGTCCCGGTCGGTTTGCAAACAGAAGACGCCTCCCGATAGTCAGGCAGCTGAAAGGGCACCGGCGAAAAATCCGGATGGGCTCGTAAAAACGCGCGTATCGATCTCTCGTTTTCTTCCGGATGAAAAGTGCAGGTAGAATAAACCAGTCTTCCGCCCCGGCGGACCAAAGCGGCGGCACTGTCTAAAATCGCCCGCTGTCGCTGGGCGCATCCCGCCGCCTTCTCCGGGCTCCATTCTGCCCGGGTTTCCGGATCCCGTCGAAACATTCCTTCTCCGGAACAGGGAACGTCGGCCAGCACGCCGTCAAATCCCCCCGGATAGCAGGCCGCCAGCCGCTCGGGTTTCTCGCAGGTCACCACAGCATGCCCAACGCCCATCCGCTCAATATTCCGTGAAAGAATCTGTGCCCGCTGGGGAACAATCTCATTGCAGATCAGAAGTCCCTCTCCTGCCATGGCCCCGGCAATCTGAGTTGATTTTCCACCGGGGGCAGCGCACAGATCCATCAGGATTTCTCCCGGCTTCGGAGCCAGCACAGAAACGGGGATCATGGCGCTGGGCTCCTGTAAATAAAAAGCCCCCGCCTCGTGAGCGATCGTTTTCCCCGCCGGCGAATCCCCGGAAAGATAAAAAGCATCCTCCGCCCAGGGAATCGGACGTAGCACAGGCGTCCGCTCTTTGACATCCGCCGTCGCTTTCTCCGGATGAAACCGGATTCCGCGAACAGGCGCGTCACTCATCGCTTTTTCAAAGAGGGGGGCTTCACTTCCAAGCTGTTCCCGCATCCGGGACAGAAACAGGGGCGGCAGAGGGATGGTTTTTTCCGTCTCGCTCGTCATGCCGGGCATTCCTTTTTCCTCCTCAGTCCTGCATCCATTCCGGAATCATCCGGCGGCGGATCGTCAGGATTTCCTCCGGGAAAATCCCCTGCACAAATTCATGGCCGGTATGTAAAACCGCTCTCCCGTTCAGGCTCTCCGAAACGCCCATGGCGGAAAGGGTTTCCTGGGTTGCGCAGTGAATGACTTTTTCCACAGAAAGGGCTTTCGCGCTTTCCCGCACCTTGTCCGCCGCGTCCCGCAGCATAACTCCCGTGGTTTGATGGGCCAGATTGGTGTTGTTAATCAGCGCATCCAGCTTCAGCCGGCCCCGGGCCTGAATCCGTTGAGCGAGGTCAATGATGTCCGCCGGTTCCTCCGTCAGCGGACGCAGGCAGTTCACCACCAGTGCCACCAGTGTCCGATCCCGGTTTTTCATAAAAAAGGGAAAGTATCGTCCCAACGCCGCCGCGCCGGTGTCGTCGCCTCCCACATCGAAGATCACCTTCTCCGCGTCTGATTCAAACACGCTCTGAATCTCCGCGGGAAGCGCCGGTATATCCACCGTCGTCAAAGCGAAGGTGGGCATCAGCACACGAATTCCCCGTTCCTGAAGCTCCTCCGCCTTTTCCCCGCTGCGAAAATAGGGATTCACAATGTCCAGGTCCACCAACGTGGTTTTCTGCTTCTCCGCGAAGGTCTCCGCCAGATGCAGGGCGATTTCGGTTTTTCCCGATCCGTAATTTCCCGTAAGTACAATGAATTTTGGATCCCGAAACAGATCATTCCCCATTTTCCGCACGATCCCTTTCCTGCCATTTCTGAGGATAAACCGGCTTGAAGTAGGCCTCGTCGGCATTGATCAGATCCTCGACTGCGGGATAGCCGCCCCGGGCGTCATCGCTGAATTCGCGCATCAGTCGCGCGGCCCGGCGTCTCCGGCCCGAGCGCACCAGCGCCCGTTCAATCTCCTCTGTGGTGCTGAATCGCTCCTGTCGGTTCTCCCGTTCCTCCGGGGAAGGCTCCGGCCGTCGGTAGGGACTGTCCGCCGGCACATAGTATCCAGCAGGGGTACGATAGCCCCGTGGTACCGTTTCGTCCACGGCAGTCTCTTCCGTCTCCGTTGCTTCCCATCGGTTGAAATCGTTCCTGTCTGCGGCTTCCGTAAAAGTTCCCGGGGTTGTTGCCTCTGTCTCCGTTGCTTCCCATCGGCCGAAATCATTCCTGTCCATGGCAGCTGCGCAGGCTCCCGAGGCGGTTACCGTCACCTCTCCGGCCGCGTAATCCGCCTCTACGGGTGCGCCGTCCTCCGGCCCGGTCCCGTTCATCGGCACAGTGTTGAAATTTTCTTCACTTTCCGCTTCGGTTTCCCGATTCCTCCTTCGCTGCTGCCAGAAGGAACGCCACACCCGATAAGGACGCCAGCGCACCATGTAAACAGACAGATCAAAAATCAGGCCGATCGCGCACAGCCCCGCTGCGAGGAACATCCAGTTTTTTCCGATCCATGTCAGAAAGGTTCCGCTTTGTCCGGACGAGAACGCGTTCCAGACAGCCCGGGCCAGGGATTCAACCCATCCGAGCAACCCGCTGAAAAGGGTGTTTGCAAAGCTCCCCATGAACGCTCTCCTTCAGATTCAAAAGATCTTATTTCCCGAAAACGCCGATGAATATCCCGCTTTTCAGGCGGTTTCCGTTCATCGGCGTTTCCCGTTTCATTCTATTCCTGTTCCTGGTTTGTTTCTGTCGGGACGATTTCCACCGTCACAGTAATCGTGTCGTTGGACAGAATGGCATCATCCGAGGGTTTTTGAACCTTGAACTGGAAGGCGGTTGTCTCCTTCAGGTTTTTCAGATTCACCGTCGTGCTGTCCAGAGACAGTTCCTGAACCTGCTCCAGCACCTCGTTCCGGGCAGCCAGAGTAATGTTCTCCGGGCTGTATCGAATTTCCTTCACCTCGTATCCCCGGGCCGGAGAACCGACGGCCTGAATCACGGAGGCCACTTCGAATGTTTTCGTAGGGAGCATCGTCGCTTCCAGCAGTACGCTGTCGATGGTGGTCGATTCGGTCGTGATATCCAGCAGGCTGCTGTCGATGGGTTCGCCTTCCCGGTTATAAAGCACGATGTCCGCAGTGGTGATGACAGTTCCCTCAATCCAGTCCAGCTGATCACGGTCCAGCACAACCCGGGCTCTGGAAACCGTCTGAGCCAGGGATTTGGGACCGGATACGGCAACCAGCGCCGGATCCACAGTCACCGAAGACAGATACCATCCAACAGGGACATCTCCGCTCAGGGTCAAAGTGACCGGAATTCGCTGCCGCACGATGTATTCGTCCACGTTCACGGTAATCGTGGAGGGATTGGTGGAAACAATCCGTCCGTAGGTGGAAGAATTGGTGCTCAGGATTTTGATCTCCTGCTCTCCCTCGGAATTGATCCGACTCAGATCCACGCGCAGGTTGTAGCTGCTCACCTCCGCGTTTTCATATTGGGTTTGCGGAACTGCGGCCACGCAGGAAACATCATCCAGCAGGCTGTCCATATCGCTGGTAACGATAAAACCGTTCCGCCGGGCAGTGTCTGCACCGCTGACGCTGACATTGACGTGGTTGAAGGTTTTATCACGTGTAATGGAGTTATCCTGGGATACCAGCCCGGCCCAGATCACCACCGAGATCATCACTGCCAGAAGTTTCACCCATCCGTTATGAAACAGCAGGTGCTTGATTCCCTTCCAGAACGTATCTGCCAGCAGCCGGAAGCGGCCGCCCTGTTGCTTTTCACTCATGAGCGGTCTCCCCCATTCCTGTTTTCAGCGCGCGGATGAACGAAGCCAGCTTGCCCCTCCGGTCGGAATACAATTCATTGAGGATATCCCGCAGCGCGTCCACGGTCAGAGGCCGATGCAGCACGCCGTCCCGGGCCATGGAGACAATCCCGGTTTCCTCGGAAACCACAATTACTGTGGCATCGGTGTTTTCCGTCAGTCCCACAGCTGCCCGGTGCCGGGTTCCCAGCTCACGGGAAACACCGCTGGCCTCTGCCAGGGGCAGGATGCACGCCGCAGCCATCACCTGATCATCGCGAATCACCACAGCGCCGTCATGCAGGGGCGTGTTAGGTTCAAAAATATTCTCCAGCAGCGGTGCTGAGATTTCGGCGTTCAGCCGGGTTCCGGTTTCGATATAGTCCTGCAGGCCGGTTTTCTGTTCAAAGACGATCAGAGCGCCCACGCGCCGTTTGCTCAAATCCACTGCGGTCTGGACAATCTCGGATACGATTCGTTCCCGGTCGTCATCCGTATTGTTCTTGCCGTTTTTTACAAAGATCCGGCTTCTGCCCATTCGTTCCAGGGCTTTCCGCAGTTCGGGTTGAAAAAGAATGACCAGCACCACGGCCCCGTTCTGCAGAATGGACAGCAGCAGCCAGTTCAGGCTGACAAAACCCAGCATACTGCTCAAACCCGCGATCATCATCAGGGCAAAAAGGCCCTTCAGCAGAGCGCTGCCCCGGGTGTGTGCCGTCAGCAGCAGCAGCTCATAGATGATCACCGCGACAATCAGAATATCCAGAATATCAATGAAGCCCAGCCGATGGGTCAGGTTCCAACCCATGTTGTGCAAGGTAACCATCAGATTCTCCACCGGCCGCCACCTCCCTGTACGGTTTTATTATACACGAAACGGAGGGAAAAAAGAAGGGAATTTTGGGTTTTTTTCAAATTTGTGAACGTTGTGAAAGGTGATCCGAACGGCAGCAGGGCGTCCGTCGGAGGCATTCCGGCCCGGACTGTCCCGGCTTGAAAGATGCGCTGCACAGGGCGTCTGTTTAAGCAACTCCCGACCGTGTACATAAATGCGCGGAAAAGGGAGGAAGCCTCCTGGGCTTCCTCCCCGGGATCAAATCGAGATTTCTTACTCTTCTACGCCACCCTCAGTTCCGGAGGTTTCATCCGGAGGAAGAATATTCTGGCTGCTCACAGTCGCAGCGGTATCGTCCTGGCTGGAAACCGTCTGCTGCTCTTGCACGGTTTCCGCAGTGTCGCTGACGGTGTTGTCCCCGGTTTGCCCGGGCGTCTCCTCCTGCGTTTCGTTCGTTCCGTTTATTGGCACAGACGACGTATTGTCCCCGTTCACCGAAGCATTGGAACCTTCGGTATCCTGGTAGACTGTCTTCAACAATGGCTGCGTATTGTCGTCATTACTGTTGCTGCCGGCGTTGTTTCCTCCGCCGCTGTTTCCGCTGTCGTTGTCAGTGCCGCCGCTGTTTCCATCGCCGGCACTATTAGTGCCTTTTTCACTGTCGTTGTTGCTTTCTCCGCCGTTGCTTTTGCTAACATTGTCAATGACACCGCTGTTTTCACTGCTGGCGCTCTTAGAACCGTTTTCACTTCCGGTTTTGCTTTCTCCGCCGCTGTTTCCGCTTCCGGCGTTCTTAGTATTATCTCCCCCATTGGTCTCCTGTCCGCCCTGAGGCGCGGTATTGTTCTGGACCACGGTCGGAGCCGACAGGGCGGATTGCTGGGTGTTCGTCGGATCCGACGAATCTCCTCCCGACGAATAAGCCTGGCTCTGATTTGTCTGACTGCCTGCGCTCACCGGTGCGATCGGAGCAACCGGTACGGCAGCCAATGCACCCGCGGAAGCCAGAATTTCATCCAGGGTTTCTCCGTCGGGTTTTTTAACAGCGTCATCCTTGTACAGTTTTTCCCAGGTCATCTTGCCGACAATGCCATCCTGATTTTCCTTCGTAAAACCGTTTTTGATCTGGAAAGCAATCACGGCCTTCTCCGTCAGCGGACCGAAGGCACCGTCTACGGTCACATCAGTGCCCAGATATTTCAGTTCCTTCAGCCGCTCCTGCAGCTTTTTGACCGCTTCTGTTTCCGTGGAGTCTTTCTGGATCGTCGGCATGGTGCTCGGATCGAAGGAGCTGGCGGAACTGCCCGAGCTGCCGGAGCTACTCGAGCTGCCGGAGCTGCTTGAGCTGCCGGAACCGCCGGAGCTGCTTGAGCTGCCGGAACCGCCGGAGCTGCCGGAGCCTCCGGAACCGCCCGAGCCGCCGGAGC
>CADBLV010000095.1 GCA_902795555.1 uncultured Eubacteriales bacterium
AGAAATGCCCATATCTGTTCCCATACCTGTTCCATCTTTCATGCCTCCTTCTGTGCCGCAGCAGATTGCTTTGTTTCATTATATCACAGAAAGCACGTTTATGGTATCACAGAAAGCCTGTTCTCCGACGTAACGCTCCGATAAACCTGCGCAACTGATCCGGCGAAGTATTATTTCCTCCGCTTGGCTGTTGACAAATGGCAAAAACGGCAATATAATGACCAAGCAATCGATTGCATAAAGGAGCGAACGATTCATGCGAACCAAGTGGCCTGTGCTGATCCTGCTGGCGATCCTCGTCGCGGCGCTCTTCCTGCCCGCTGTCAGCATTCATGTGCACAGCGGAATGGGAGAGGAAGCAGCTGCTGCTTTCCCGGAGAGTGTTTCCCTGTGGGATCTGAGCGCCAGGGGCGTGAACTGCCTTCCGACGGATACATTTCCGGCGCTTTCCCTGCTGGATTTCGGCCGGTTTAATCTGATCGCCGGTCTGGTGCTGGCAGTACTGGCCATTCTTTGTTCCGCTTTTCTTCGCAGGGGATCATGGATTCCTCTGCCGCTGACAGTTCTGGCGATCGTCCTGTATGCAACCTTCCTCGTCCAGATCGGAAATCTCAGCGGAAGCCTGCTGTTCACCATTCTGTTAACAGTGCAGGGATGGGTTTACGTCCCGCTGATTGTGCTGATCCTGCTGGCAGCATTCAATATTCTGACGCTGATCCGCCATGGAGAAAATCCTCTGAATGACCACACCCTTCGGCTGATTGCCGGCGTGCTGGCCGTCTGTGCGGCGCTGATGATGCTCCTGCCGATCTATTCGGTGCAGGTTCCGGATTCTCTGACCGGAACTCCGGCGGATGCCGCTTCCGTCCGGAGGAACACAAGCCTGCTTTCGGCGGCCCTGGGAAACGAGGAAAACCTGTACGCGATCGGCCAGAGGGACGGAACGTTCACAAATGTACTCTCCGGCGACCTGCTTTCGCTGGAATCCTTCTCCGCCGATGCGAACAATATCGGGGGCATCTTCACGATCCGCAGCAATAACACGTCTGTCAATATTCCGCTGATTCTCTCCGCGGTGCTGCTTCTTCTTGCTGCCCTCCTGTCCTTCCTCCCGAAGGTGGATCGCTGGTTTCCGCTCTGCGCCTCCGCCCTGGGCGCCCTGCTGCTGCTGGTCAACGGACTGAATCTGATGACGGTGGGCGACGCGGATATGTTCTCTTCCGCCTCCCGACAGCTGCTTCATCTGGGTCTGGGACATGTGACGGCGGTTCCACTGCTGACTGTGATGACAGGGATTTATGCCGTCTGCGCCGGGATCCTTGGGGTGCGACAGGCCAATGAGCCCTATTTTGTAAACCCGATTCCGGAATCTCTCAGGCTGCGGGTGGTGGCTGTTGTGCTCACGCTTGCCACCCTGGGCTGCCTGTTCATGCCCGCGGTCACGGTGTCCTTCACGCAGCCCGGAAAGAACAAAGTTCAGGCAACGGGAACCCTGCGGGGTTTCGATGCGATCACCTTCTCCGCGGCGAATCAGCTGGCAGATCCGGTCACCGCGAAAGGAAAGGCCGTCTATCCGGAGGAAGACGAAACCTGGTCCCGGGAAGCGGTGAACGCCTCGACAGCCTCCATGGCACAGACCTTCACGGTTTTAACCTGGGCTGCCCTGATCCTGACCGTTGCCGCCCTGGTGATGCTGATTCTGAAAGGAAATAAAAAGGTAACGATTGTGTTACTGCTGGCCGCGGCTGTTCTGCGGATTGTCACCTGGCTGTGCGCGACCCACTCGCTGCCCCGGGCGGTGGCGACCGCCGCCGGCGAGCTGTCTCTCTTCGCATCCATTCCGCTGCTGATCTTCGCCGCGTTTTTCGCGAATTTCGCCCATCTGCGGGAGCTTCCCAAGAAATACAAGCTGTTCCTGATGATGCTGCCCTTCCTGCTGGCGGTATTCCTCTTTGCCTATCTGCCGCTGTACGGCTGGAGTTACGCGTTTTATAACTACAAGTTCGGAATCCCGATGGATCAGCAGGAATTCGTGGGCCTGAAATGGTTCTCGGAGATGTTCTCCAATCCCGCCAATCGGGACAATATCTTCCGGGTGTTGAAGAATACCCTGGGCATGAGCGGCCTGAATCTGCTCACCAGCTGGCTGCCGATGATCTTCGCGGTCTTCCTGAACGAGATCACCCGGACGAAATTCAAGAAATTCGTTCAGATCTTCACGACCCTGCCCAACTTCATCTCCTGGGCCCTGGTTTTCTCCTTTGCCATGTGTATGTTTGCCGCGGACACGGGCATCTATTCCAGGCTGATGATGGAGCTGGGGCTGAATGACCCGGCAAACCCCACCGTCTGGCTCAACTCAGCGGATCATATCTGGCTGAAGATGTGGGGCTGGAGCACCTGGAAAGGCCTGGGCTGGGGCGCCATCATGTATCTGGCTGCGATCTCCGGCATCGATCAGGAGCTTTATGAAGCGGCCCGGGTGGACGGGGCGAATCGCTGGGCCCTGATGCGGCATATCACGCTGCCGGGTCTGCTCCCGACCTTCTTCGTTCTCCTGATGCTGTCCATCTCCAACATCCTGAACAACGGCATGGATCAGTATCTGGTCTTCCAGAATCCCATGAACCGTCAGACGATCGAAGTGCTGGATCTGTATGTGTATAACATCACCATCGCCTCTGGCGGAACAGCCCTGTATTCCTATGCCACGGCCATCGGCATCCTGAAAACCCTGGTGAGTGTCACCCTGCTCTTCACCGCGAACTTCCTCTCCAAAAAGCTTCGCGGCGAATCGATCATGTGAAAGGAGGCGATAAACGATGACAGCCATTCCGAAGCGCGCTTCGCGGCATGCCGACGACCGTCCGGCCGGCGTCAGACGATCCCGGGGCGATATCGCTTTCAACATCGTGAACTACACGATCTTCATTCTGATCACCCTGGCCTGCGTTTTTCCCTTCTATTATCTGTTTATCAACACGATCTCCGATAATGAGCTGGTTCGCCTGGGCAAAATTCAGTTGTATCCCCAGGGAATCCACCTCCAGAATTATGTACAGGTGCTGAAGATTCCGGGCATCCTGGACGCGCTGTTCGTTTCCGTCGCCCGAACGGTGCTGGGAACGCTTTGGACCGTAGGCGGCTGCGCCTTCCTGGGTTATCTGTGCACAAAGCGGGAGATGTGGCTGCGAAAGCTCTGGTATCGACTGATCATCATCACCATGTATTTCTCCGCGGGTCTGATCCCCTGGTATATGAATCTGCGGATGCTGGGTTTTCTGGATAATTTCTGGGTTTATGTGATCCCGGGACTGGTGTCGCCCTACAACGTGATCCTGGTGAAAACCTTCATTGAGGCGCTTCCGCCCTCTCTGGAGGAAAGCGCCACCCTGGACGGCGCCGGCTATACGCGGGTGTTCCTCTCCGTGGTCATGCCGCTGATCACGCCGATCCTGGCGACACTGTGCATCTTCTCGGCTGTGGGCCAGTGGAACAGCTTTACGGACACCATGATGCTGATGCCCTCCGGCAAGTATTACACTCTGCAGTTCCTGCTGTATAAGTATCAGAACGAAGCCAGCTCCCTGGCCTCCCTGGTGCGCAGCACCCAGGACGCGAACGCCCTGGCCAATGTGGCGACAAAGCAAACCGCTCTGTCCGTCCGGATGACGGTAGCCATGGTGGTAACACTCCCGATTCTGTGCGTCTACCCCTTCTTCCAGCGCTATTTCGTGAAAGGCATCATGATCGGCGCCGTTAAGGGATGAAGCTCTGACGACCGCCTGTGGCGGAAGTCTCGTCAGAGCTGAATTCAACCGAAACGAGCGATCTCCGCAGTGCGGAGTCGCGACGATTGAGGTTGCGGAAGAAGCTCTGACGACCGCCACCTTCCCTTTAGCTATGCCCCGTATGAAATACGGGTTTGCCATAAGCACCAAATTTGAAGGAGGAAAACAAGATGAAGAAAATCCTGGCTCTCGTTCTCTCGCTCGCGCTGCTTCTCTCCATGGCTGCCGTCCCGGCTGTCGCGGAAGGCTATCGTGAGCCCATCACCCTGACCATGTACTCCGGCCTGGCGAATTTCGCCGGCGAGCAGACCGGCTGGTTTGCCAAGGAGCTGAAGGACCGCTTCAATGTCACGCTGAAGATCATCTCTTCCAATGTGGATTCCAACGCCCTGACGTCCGCGATGTCCGCAGGTGAACTGGGCGACATCATCTGCATGGGCGAGATGAGCGGTGATTTCCTGGATTGCGTGAAAGCGGATCTGATCCTGGACTGGAGCGATATCGACCTGACCGCTTATCCGAACCTCGACAAGTACATGAAGGATTCCATGGCGAAGGTTTCCGACATGTGCAAGGAAGCGGGATATGACGGAATCTACGGCTTCACCAACATGGTCGCCATGGAAAACGGCGCCTGGGCTGAGCTGACCGATCCCACCTACGCCCTGCAGATTCGTTTTGACGCCTGGGAAAAAGCCGGCAAGCCCGAGCTGAAAACCCTGGAAGATCTGCCTGCTTTCCTGGAAGCGCTGCAGAAGGCGGTTCCCACCAATGAAAACGGTGAAACCGTTTATGCCTACGGCGGCTTCGGCGACTGGGAAGACTGCGTCATGAAGTTCACCTGGGATCTGATGACCTTCTACGGCTATCAGGAATTTGACTTCATGGGCGTCAACTATGCCACCCGCGAGATTGTGAATCCCCTAGAAGAAGGCAGCCTGTACTATCGCGCCCTGAAGGTCAACAATCAGCTGTACCGGATGGGACTGTTTGATCCGGAATCCGTTTCCCAGGATTACAACACATACGCCCAGAAGCTCTCCGGCGGACGTTACCTGATGGCGCTGTGGGGCTGGATCATCGGAGATTATAACAGCGCGGGTCGCGCGGCGAACAAAGAAGGCTTCACAACCTTCCTGATCGGGGATTCCGCTCCCGCCATGCAGACTGTCTCCACCAAGGGCGGCAACTGGCCCTGGGGCCTCGGCGCCAACACCCAGTATGCGGATCGCGCCCTGGAAGTTCTCGACTGGCTGTGCACCGAGGAAGGCATCATCACCTCCAACTACGGCCCGACAGGCCTCTGCTGGGACTATGGTGAGGACGGCGTGCCCTACATGACCGACTTCGGCTGGAAGTGCCAGGAGGATATGCAGAACACCCAGATGCCCGCGGAATACGGCGGCGGCACCTTCATGGACGGTCAGAACAAGATCAATCATGAAACCCTGAAGTTCGAGCAGATGATCCCCGGCAAGACCTACAGCTTCTCCAACAAGGGCTGGCCCTGCTATGCGGAGCATAACGCCACCGCCCTGAGCAAGGCCTGGTCTGAGGAATACGCGAACGGCGCCACCTCCGGCGTCGATCTCTATCGGAAGACCGGCAAGGTCTCCGTGGTCAGCCCTGCGGCCATGGCCTTCACCAAGGCGCCCGCCACCGACGACGCCAAGGCCAAGCGTGCCAATTTCGCTCCCGTCATGAAGGAATACAGCTGGAAGTGCGTCTATGCCAAGGATGACGCTGAATTCGACGAACTCTGGCAGAAGATGGTGAATGACTGCAAGGCTTTCGGTTATGACGATGTGGTCGCCGAGAAGATGGAAGACATCCAGCGCTGCTTCGCCTACATGGATGCCAACGACTGATACGATCCCGTCTCATGCGATCTTCGACGCACCTTTGGTGTGATCAAAACGACAGATCGTTTTGATCGAAGATCAGGATGATCACTGAATTCCTGGAAAATTGTTCAAAACTGTTCAGGTCATTGCTGAACAGCCATCAGTCCCCTGTTATGAATGGGAGCCGTTCCCGCTCGCTCGGGAGCGGCTCCTGTTTTAAATCAAGCCAAGAAAATACGCAGGTGAAAGCGCTATGGTTACCATGAAGGATGTCGCGAAGCACTGCGGCGTTTCGGTGTCGACCGTGTCCCGGGTCCTCAGCGGAAACGAACTCATCAGTCCGGAAACAACCGGGCTGGTTCTGCGGGCGGCCGAAGATCTGGGCTATACTCCGGATTTCACGGCCCGGTCCCTGAAAACAAACCGGTCGGATATGATCGGAATTCTCTTCGATTCCTTCCTCACCCACCCCTATTTTTCCCGGATCATCGATGCCGTCCGGATCCACGCGGAAGCCAACGGCTTCGATGTGCTGTTTCTTTCCCGGGTGAAACGAAACGGGAAGATCGATTATACGGAAACCGCGCTCTCCCGCCGGATGGAC